>NZ_CDWRCL010000278.1:0-4638 GCF_977927575.1 Frankia sp. CcCS3 | reverse complement strand
CAACGATTTGCTGGCGAAGCACGCGTCGCTATGACCGCTTGATTCCGCCCCCGCGCGAGGCCGCCGTTCACACCGTGTAGGGACGCTTCTCCCTGGCCTCCGCGAGCGCGACCGCCCACCACTCGAGTTGCCTGATCAGGGTCTGGGCAGCGGTGTTGCAGCCTTCGGGATCCTTGGGCGTGCCGTCGGCGTGGAACTGGGCCCAGGCACCGTGGAAGCTGACCGTATCGCGGATGGTGACCGCGTGCAACTCGGCGAAGACCTGGCGCAGGTGCTCCACCGCGCGCAGGCCGCCCGCCTGGCCGCCGTAGGAAACGAAACCCACCGGCTTCGCCTGCCACTCGGTGTAATGCCAGTCGATGACATTCTTGAGAACGGCCGGATAACTGTGGCTGTACTCGGGGGTGATCACGACGAAGGCGTCGGCCGCGGCAAGCTGCCGGGTGACGTCCGCCAGTTCCGCGACTTCTGGACCGCTGGAGGTACCCAGCCTCTCCGGCAGCCTGACGTCGTCGAGGTCGACGACATTCGTGACGATCGAATCGTGGGCGGATACCTGCTTGGTGAACCACTGGGCGACCACCGGGGCGAAACGTCCCACCCTGTTGCTTCCAATAACTACCGCGAGGTTGATGGGCTGATCGAGCATGAAAGTCCTCTCATTCCGCGGATCGGCGAGATCCGCTCTCGCCAGCAGGCGCCCGGAACTCTAAAACCTCAACCATGATTGAAGTCAAGGTCGTCTCCCGGCCGGTGGGTCGCGCAGTCATGCGGGTGCTATGCGGGCGGCGGTGAACGACTCCGCGCGGGCCGGCCGGCAGCGCGGCCCACTACGTCATCTCTCGACTCCGTTGACCTCAACTTTGGTTGAGGTTGCAGACTTTGCGTGTCACCACCTCGTCACCGGATGCAGCAGGGCGCTTCGAGAGAGAGCAAGGATGTCAGCGCTGGCCGCGCCTGCGGAGGGGCCGGAACTCAGCCGGACGACTACCCGGGTGGTCCTCTTCGGGCTCCTCACCGGTGTGTTCATGTCCGCGCTGGACATGACGATCATGGCGACCGCCACCCGGACCGTGGCGGACTCGCTGCACGGGCTCACCGCCCAGACATGGATCACCAGCGCCTACCTGATGACCATGACCATCTCAGCGACCATCCGTGAGAAGAAGACGGCGACAACGCGGGAACACCCCACCCCCGCCGACCACGGCGCCCCCGTCACCGACGGGTAACCAGACCGGTACGGAAAACCCATGTCCGCGCTGCCACGCGGCAGAAACCCCACCTCCGCGCCGAGGCGCGGAGCAACCCGACAGGAGAGTGGAACCGATGAAAGCCGCCGCATTCTTCGACCCCGGCCCACCCAACGTCCTCCAACTCGTCGAACTGCCCCAGCCCGAACCCGGCCCCGGCGAGATCCGAGTACGGGTACGGGCCGCCGGCGTCCAGCCAGTCGACCTGGCGACCCGCGAGGGCTGGATACCCCCTGGCGTCGAACTCAGCCGTCCCCAGATACTCGGCAACGAGTTCGCCGGTACCGTCGACCTGACCGGCCCGGACGTCACCGGCATCACCACCGGCGACGAAGTCCTCGGCTTCCGTTCCCTGGGCTGCTACGCGGAATACCTGGTCGTCCCCACCGACCAGGTGGTACCCAGACCCGCCGCACTGCCCGCACAGATCGCCGGCGGACTCTCCGGCGGCGGACAAACCGCCCACACCGCCGTCGAGGAACTCAAGATCGGCTCAGGCGACACCTTCCTCATCCACGCCGCCGCCGGCGCCGTCGGCACCATCGCCGTCCAACTCGCAACGCTCGCCGGCGCCACCGTGATCGGCACCGCCAGCCCCGCCAACCACGACTACCTACGCTCCCTCGGCGCCAGCCTGGACGCCGCCGGCGCCGACGGACTACGCGCCGCAATCGAACTCGTCCCGGACCGGCACCGCATTGGCACCATCGTCGCCTTCGACCTCTACCAGGAACTCGGCGTCCGCTGGCTAGGCAGCAAACGCTCCGCGGCACGACTCTCGGAGCTGGTCGGGCTGTACACACGAGGACAGCTGAAGATCGGGCTACGCCAGGCCTACCCACTGGAGCGCGCCGCCGACGCCCACCGCGACGTCGGCACCGGCCACGGCCGAGGCAAGGTCGTACTGACCCCCGCATGACCTGCCCCCACCCGCGTCGCGACGGGCGGCGACGCCGACGAGTCGAACATGCGTTCCATATTTCTGGTGGGAGGCCCGTCTCCACCGCTTACCCTGCGTCTGCGTTCCGTTCGGCACCGATGCTGGAGAGCTGGGCCCAGAAGGCTCGTTCAAGGCGTGCCGGCCGTGGAGCGGGCGGGACGATCAGCGCCCCGCAGCAGAGTGCGGGCCCGGCGACGCGGTCGGGAGATCGGCTCGGCGCGCCGCTTCGAGAAGGCGCTTGTCGTAGGTGACGAACGCCTCCAACCGGGTGTCGTTCTCGTCGGACAGCCGAAGGGCGGTAGCGAGGTGAATGGCATCGAGAGACCGCAGGAGCGGGTCATCGAAGGCGGCCGCGACGGTGCGCACGTGGGCATCGATTTCCAGGCGGTACATCCGGTCCAATACCCGCGGCACGCGTCCCGATGCTTCCGGGGCCGCTCGTTGTAGATGGCCTCCTCGATCTGGGCGCGGTCGTCAGCGTCGAGGGTGCTCAGATCGTTCTCGACACGGCGGATGAGCTGCCGCAGCCGGCTGATCTTGTCCTCGGAGGGCATCGCGTCGCGACGGGCCCAGCTTCAGCGCCGTGGACGGCAGGGGGGCCGTTGACGGGGCCGTCTGGGCAGCACACGACGAGGGCATCGGAGGCGGTTCCGGTGCCGGGCACGCCGGCTTCGAGCAGCGCCTGGGTTCTGGCTTCCGTGGCTGTGATGACGGCGTTGACGAGGGCAGCGTCGCCGCTGCGCCTTGGCGAGGTCCCCGGTCAGGGCCGGCGCGGGCGCGCCGCAACGCACCAGCACGTACGACTCGGGCTTGCCGTTCGGGTACGGCTGCTTGACCGTGAGGACCTCGTAGCTGCCTGGACCGGCCGTTCGACCGCATGCGAATGTTCGAGCTTGCGTGCGGAAACGCGACCCGAGGAGAAGAAGGACCGCATGATCGAGCACAAGGTGCGTGTCTACCGCAGCGAGGAGCGGCTGGCCCGCGAGGAGCAGCTCGCCTGGAAGATCGCCGCGGTCGCGTCCGATCCGGTGGAGGTGACCCTGGAGGTCACCGAGATGGCCATCAACCGTGTGATCGACAACGCCGGGGTGGCTGCGGCGTCCCTAGCTCGCAAGCCGGTGACGGCGGCGCGGGAGCAGGCGCTGCGGCACGCCCCGCCGGCCGGCCGCGCCGGCGCCACCGTCTTCGGCCTGCCGCCCGAGACCAGGGTCTCGCCCGAATGGGCGGCGTGGGCGAACGGTGTCGCCGTGCGTGAGCTCGACTTCCACGACACGTTCCTCGCCGCCGACTACTCGCATCCCGGCGACAACATCCCGCCGATCCTCGCGGCGGCGCAGCACGCCGGGCTCGGCGGGCGCGACCTCGCCACCGGCTACGAGATCCTGGTGGCCCTGGTCCGCGCGATCTGCCTACACAAGCACAAGATCGATCACATCGCGCACCTCGGCCCGTCGGCCGCGGCCGGTATCGGCACGCTGCTCGGCCTGCCGACCGAGACCGTCTACCAGGCGGTCGGTCAGGCGCTGCACACCACGACGACGACCAGGCAGTCCCGCAAGGGCGAGATTTCCAGCTGGAAAGCCTACGCCCCGGCGTTCGCCGGAAAGATCGCCGTTGAGGCCGTAGACCGGGCGATGCGGGGCGAGGGCGCGCCCTCGCCGATCTACGAGGGTGAAGACGGGGTGATCGCCTGGATGCTCGACGGCGCGGCGGCGCAGTACGTCGTCGGACTGCCCGGCCCCGGCGAGCCCAAGCTCGGCATCCTCGACACCTACACCAAAGAGCACTCGGCCGAGTACCAGAGCCAGGCGTTCATCGACCTGGCCCGCCGGCTCGGCCCGCGCCTCGGCGACAGCCTGGCGACGATGCGGTCGATCGTAATCCACACCAGCCACCACACCCACTACGTGATCGGCTCGGGTGCGAACGACCCGCAGAAGTACGACCCGAAGGCCAGCCGCGAGACCCTCGACCACTCGATCCCCTACATCTTCGCCGTCGCGCTGCAGGACCGGGACTGGCACCACGAGCGATCCTACGCACCCGAGCGCGCCGCCCGGCCGGACACCGTCGAGCTGTGGCAGAAGATCACCACGGTCGAGGACCCGGAGTGGACCCGCCGCTACCACGCGACCGACCCGGCCGAGAAGGCGTTCGGCGGCCGGGTCGTCGTCACCCTGGCCGACGGCTCCGTCGTCGCGGACGAGATCGCCGTCGCCGACGCCCATCCGCTGGGCGCCCGGCCGTTCGGGCGGGCCGAGTATGTCGCGAAGTTCCGCCGGCTGGCCGAGGGCGTCGTGCCGACCGACGAGCAGGACCGCTTCCTCGACGCGGCGGTGCGGCTGCCGGAGTTGCGGCCCGACGAGCTCGGCGAGCTGACCCTGGTGCCTGACTGGCCGCTTTCGACCGGCTCGGTCACCGGCCTGGTCTAGGGCCTGTTTGGGA
>NZ_CDWRCL010000277.1:0-4677 GCF_977927575.1 Frankia sp. CcCS3 | reverse complement strand
CCGCGGAACATGCCGCCCAGCGAGGCCCAGAAGCCGCGGCGGGTGTCCACTCTGGCCTGCGCGTCGGCCTCGGCCACCGCCGCCAGCGCGTCCTTCGCGGCGCTCGGCTCGACCACCGGGGCGGAGAACGCCGGGGCGGCTGGCGCAGACTGCGGGGCGGGGCGGCGCTGCGGGGCGAACTTGACCGGGAGCGCGTCAAGGTGCCGGGACCAGGTCGAGGCGGTCCAGGTCAGCTGCTCCTCCGGCACCGTGAGGTGCAGGTCGGGTAGCCGGTTGAGCAGCACGTCGACGCCGGTGTCGGTGATGGCGCGGGCGATCTCCTGTCCCGAGCACTCGTGCGGGCCCCGGCTGAACGCCAGGTGCGAGCGGTTGCCGTGCATCGGCGCGTCGAGATCCGGACGGATCTCCGGATCTGCGTTGCCCGCCGCGATGCCGAGCAGCAGCATGTCGCCCTCGCGGATCTCCTTGTCGGCGAAATGCATGTCGTGCATGGCGAACCGCGCCGGGCAGACCAGCAGCGGCGGATCGTCCCACAGCATCTGCTCGACCGCGTCCGGCAGCGTCATGAGCCCGCCGGCGAGCGACGCGCGGAAGCGGGGGTCAGTCAGCACCATCCGCAGCGTGTTCGAGACCAGGTTCGTCGTGGCCTCGTAGCCCAGCACGATCACGAGGCGCAGGTGGTTGAGCACCTCCTCGTCGTTCAGCCCCGAGGGGTGCTGGACGAACCAGGACGCCAGGTCGTGCGCGGGGGCCCTGCGCCGCTCCTCGGTCAGCGACCGCAGGGTGCCGATGATGTACTGGTTGTGCGCGTACGCCTCCTCGCCGCCGCTGACCATGCCGACGATGGCCTCGACCAGTTTCCGGCCGTACCCCTCGCTCAGGCCGACCAGCCGGCTCAGCACGAGCATCGGAAGGTAAACGGCGAACTGGGTCACCAGGTCCGCGCGGCCGTCCTCGACAAAGCCGTCGATCAGCTGGTTCGCGTAGCGATGGACGTGCCGCCGGGTGCCGTGCCGGTCGAACCTGGTCAGGCACTCGTTGACCGCGGCGCGCAGCCGCGCATGTTCCTCGCCATCGTAGGACACGACGTCGGGACGCCATCCGATGAGCGGAAGCAGCGGGTCGTCCGCGGCGATCCTGCCCTCGTTCCAGTCCCGCCAGAGCCGGGCGTCCCGGGTGAACCGGCTCGGGGTGCGAGCGACCTCCATGTTCTCCCGGTAGCCGAGCACCAGCCAGGCCGGGACGCCACCCTCGAGTTCCACCGGGGCGATCCCGCCGTGTTCCGCGCGGAGCTTCTCGTAGACCGCGCCGGGATCGTGCTGCGCTTCCGGGCCGTAGAGCGCGGTCCGTGCGGCATCCTGCGCGAAGGCCGCGTGCGCCGGACACCCCGGCGGCGGGATCGCAGCGCCTGATTCCGCGCCTGCTTCGGGAATGGATGTTGACACACTTACTCCGTGGCGGCCGAGGCGGCCACCGGGGCCGCGGATTGGGTGGACAGCCAGTACAGGTAGCGCATGAGGGCCAGCAGGGTGTCCCGGCTCGAGGCCCGGCTGCGCGCGTCGCACGCGACGATCGGCACGGCGGCCGGCAGATCCAACGCGGCACGGACCTCGTCCAGCGGGTGGTTCGGGGCGTCCGGGAAGACGTTGATGGCCACGATGAACGGCACGCCGCCGTCTTCGAGCCGCCCGATGACGTCGAAGCTGGCCTCGAGCCGCCGGGTGTCGACCAGCACGACCGCGCCAAGGGCTCCCTCGAACAGGCCGGTCCACAGGAACCAGAAGCGATGCTGTCCGGGCGTGCCGAACAGGTAGAGCACCAGTTGCTCGTTGATGGTGATCCGGCCGAAGTCCATGGCCACGGTGGTCGCATCCTTCTGCTCGACCCCGCGGACGTCGTCCACCCCGACGCTGACCTCGGTCATCGTCTCCTCGGTCGTCAGCGGTCTGATCTCGCTGACGGAGCCGACCAGGGTCGTCTTGCCGACGCCGAACCCGCCGACCACGACAATCTTGACCGCGGTGGCGGCCGAGGCGGGCAGCGTGTCCTCGCGTGCCGGCCCGACGGCCAACTCAGAGCCTCTGGAGTCCATTCATCACCGCCTTGAGCAGTTCAGGATCGCCGATTCCTTCCATGCGCACCGAGGCGCGCACCTCGACGAGCGAGTCCCTGAGCAGGTCGGAGACCAGGATGGCGACTACGCTGAACGGCAGCTTGAGGTACGCCGAGATCTCCGCCATGGACAGGGGCCAGTGACACATGCGCAGGATGGACGCGTGTTCCGGCTGCATCTCGGGCCGGGCCGCGGCCCGCGCCACCACGAGGGTGATCAGGTCGATGTCGGCCCGGCGGCCCGAGGCGCCGCGCCCGCCGGTGAGGACGTACAGGCGCTCGGGACCGCCCTGCTCCCAGGCGGAGGACGCGTCGTTGATCGGGGACGGGGTCACCCGGCCGTCCTCTCCTCCATCCGCGGCGGGCTGGTGAGATGCTCACCGATACGTGCGACCAGGTTGCGCATCTGCTGTCCCATCAACCCCGCGTCCACCCCTTCGTCGGCCAGCACCGCGAGGTACGTGCGCGCGCCGGCCGCCATGAGGTAGAAGAATCCCCCGCCCACCTCGATTACCACGAGCCGCATCCGCTTGTCCCCCTGCGGGAACTCGGCGCCGACGGCGGCGGACAGGCTCTGCAGGCCGGTGCACGCGGCCGCGAGGCGGTCGACGGTGTCCACATCCGTGTTGTACTGGGCCATGCGCAGGCCGTCCGCGGTCAGGACGATGATATGCCGGGTGCCCGGCACGCTCTCCGCAAGGTCCTTGAGCATCCAGTCCATGCTGGGCCGCAAGTGGTCCATCGGCTACTCGCCTTCCTTACTCGACGCATCGTCAGTCAAAGCGTGCTGGGTGCTCGTGCCCTCGCCGGAGACCGCGTTCTGGAACGCGGCAAGCCACAGTCCGGGCGGCGGGGGCGGCGCGGCGGGAGCGGATGCGTTACTCGACACGGGCGGGGACGGGGCGGCGGACTGCAGCCCGCGCGGCGCGGTCAGGCTCCGCTGGCTGCCGCTCCCGCCGAGCGGGGCGGTGACGCCGCGCCTGCGCTGCGGCAGGCCGTTGTTGTTGATCTTGATGTGCTGCGGCTCCTCCGGCTCCAGGGCGATGGCGGGCATCAGCGTGTTCGGGTTCGGCCGGACCGCGGCGCCCGGGCTGGCCGCGGACAGCGGCACGGCGGTGGCCAGGTCGCGTGGGATGATCAGCACGGCGCGCACGCCGCCGTACGCCGAGGGCCGCAGCGAGACCTGAAAGCGGTGGGTCTGCGCGAGCCGACCGACCACGGACAGGCCGAGGCGCGGGTTCCCGTCGAGGTCGGCGAGGTCGAGGCCCGACTTGACTTCGGCGAGCACCCGCTCGGCGCGCAGCCGGGCCTCCTCGCCGAGGCCGACGCCGCCGTCCTCGATCTCGACCGCGATCCCGGACTGCACCTCGACCGCGGTCATGTGCACGCGGGTCTGCGGCGGCGAGTATCGGGTGGCGTTGTCCAGCAGCTCGGCGAGCGCGTGGATGAGCGGTTTGACGGTGGGTCCTGAGATGGCGACCTCGACCACTGAGTGCAGTTCGACGCGTTGGTAGTCGATGATCCGGGACATCGCGCCGCGCAGCACGTTGAACAGCGACACCGGATGCTGCCACTGCCGGCCGGGGCGGGATCCGCCGAGCACGGCGAGCGAGTCGGCGAGCCGGCCGATCAGCGCGGTGCCGTGGTCGAGGCGGAGCAGGTCGTCGAAGACATCGGGGTTCCCGCCGTGCCGCTCCTCCATCTCGCGCAGATCCTGGAACTGCTGGTGCACGATGGCCTGGACGCGACGGGCGACGTTGACGAACGCGCGCTGCGAGGAGTCGCGCAGGTCCTCTTCCGCCTTGACCGCTTCGAGGACCGAGCGGACCACGTCGTCGTGCGCCTTGATGAACGCGGCGCCGAGGGCGGGCGACTGGCTCGAGCCGGACAGCGCCTCCTCGACCGAGTCGCCGCGGTGCAGCCGACTGATCGCGGCGGGCAGCACCTCGACGGCGAGGCGGCTGGTCTCGGCCTCCTGTATCTCCAGGCGGTGCACGAGCTCCTGCTCGGTGGCGGCCTGCCGACGGCGCAGATGGACGATCTCGTGCCCGCGGCGGCGGATCTCGGCGCAGGCCAGGCCGATCGCGACCGCCGCGACGAGGCCGCACACGGCAACAGCGCGCCGGGCGTGCGGGGCGACGAGAAGGATGGCGGCCACTGTACAGAGTGCGGTCAGGGGTGCCGCTACCAGAGCACTGTAGACGACGGAGAAGTCGCCTTCCGAGCCACGAGGTGACGGTCGCTTGCGTTTCATTCGCAGAACCTTGGTCTGATCGTGGGCGTGTGTCGGTGACCGACGGGGACGGGGAGAACAGTCACGGGCGCGGCCCGCGGAGAGACTCGCGCGCCGACGAGGGCCCGACGGCGATGTTCTGACTGGGCACGCGGCCACCTTGCTCAGTGTTCGCGGTTCTGATGTCTCTCCGGACGGGTCTGACGTTATATCCAGGGCTTCGGCGAGACCGCACCGCGCCGCTATCAGTGACCTTGAGTAGCCGGCCGCCGCTGTACATCCGGTCGAACTTCGCCGAGATCGATCATGGTCGATGTGCGTCGCGCCCTACC
>NZ_CDWRCL010000276.1:0-4706 GCF_977927575.1 Frankia sp. CcCS3 | reverse complement strand
GATCACAAGATCAGCGACAGATCCATCGGTGGCACTCGTCCGTATGGTCAGTCGGCGCTCGGGCATCGTCGCCGTCGTGGTGCTGCTCGTCACCGCCGCCCTGGGGTTCGGAACCACCCGGCTGGAGTTCACCACCGGCCAGGACAACTATCTGAACCCCGACTCCCAGGTCGCCCGGGACAACGTCGCCTACCAGTCCATCTTCGGCGGCCAGGCGATGGTCACGCTGTTCGCCCTGGACAAGGGCGAACGACTCGAGGACCTGTTCACCAAGCGCGACATCAGCCAGTTCCGGGAGTTGCAGGCCAGCCTCGACGCCGATGACCGGATCGAATCGGTGATCACCCCGCTCGCGGCGCTGGAGTTCACGAACAACCTGGTCACGAGCCCGGACGGCAATCCCGTCAACAGCCCCGCCGGGAAGATCCTGCTCGGCGCCCAGCGCCGCGACCCGGATCCGGCCTCCGCCCAGCGGCGCCTCGCCGACTCCATCACGACCCTGCAGCGGATGCAGGCGATCCCGGTAGCCGAGCGGGTCTACGACAACCCGGCATGGGTCTCCTTCCTGCTCCGCGACAACACGGGTGCCATCCGCAAGTCGATCAAGCCATTCTTCCCGACCGAATCCACCAGCCAGATGGTCACCCGACTGCGGGGCAACGCCTCCCTCACGACCGAGGGCCAGGCCGCGACCCTGGTCGAGAAGGCCGTATCCGAACGCATATTCGATAATGCGACGACAACGTCGACCGGGGCGCCCGCGCTGCTCCGCGACCTCAACGACTACCTGCGCGGCGGGTTCGCCACCCTCGGGGGCATCTCCCTGGCGCTGATGGCCGGCCTGCTGCTCGTCGCCTTCGCGGTGCGCTGGCGGCTGCTCCCACTCGGCGTCGTCGCCGTCGGCCTCATCTGGGCGTTCGGCCTCGCCGGCTACGCGGGCATCCCACTGTCGGTAGTGACCATCTCCGGTCTGCCGGTGCTGCTCGGCGTCGGCATCGACTTCGCCGTCCAGCTCCACAGCCGGGTGGAGGAGGAGGCCCAGCTGGCCCGGGCCGGCCATCCCGTCATCGCGGCCCTGGCCGGGCTGCTGCCCGCGCTGAGCGCCGCCACCGTCGCCGCGGTGCTGTCCTTCCTCGCGCTGGAGTTCAGCGACGTCCCGATGATCCGGGACTTCGGCACGCTGCTCGCCCTGGGCCTGCCGGTGATCGTCATCGCCACGATCCTGCTTCTCACCGCCTCGTTGGGCCTGCGGGAACGTCGCCGGCCGACCCCCCGAAGGACTACACCCACGGCCCGCTGGGTCGGATGGTGATCACCCTGGGATCCCTGCCACGGATCACCGCGGTCCCGCTCGCCGTCGTGTCCGTCGCGGTCTTCGCCGTCGGGATCGTCACCGACGGCACGCTGAAGATCCAGACCGATCCGGAGAAATGGGTCGACCAGCAGAGTCAGGTCATCAAGAACATCAACACGCTGCGCGCGAGCACCGGATCCGCCAGCGAGCTGGGCATTTACGTCCAGTCGCCGAACGTCTTCGACGACGCCACCGTCTCCTTCCTCGCCGAGTTCGCGAACACCCGGCTCGCGAAGGACCCGGCCGACCTGCTGACCGCGTCGAGCCTCGTCACGACCATCAGCTTCATGATGGAGGTGCCGAACACGACGGTCGTCCTGCCGACGGGTCAGGACATCCGGCTCGGCTACGCCGCGGCGCCGCCTGACATCCAGCGCGCCACGGTGAACCTGGCCCACAACGCGCTCAACCTCGTCTTCCGCACCGGATCGGGCTCGTTGGAACGGCGGGCCGCGATCGTCGACGACATCCGGGACACGGTCCATCCGCCGCAAGGGGTACGCGCCACCCCGTCGGGCCTCGCCGTGGTCGGCACCGGGCTGCTGGAGAACTTCACGAAGAACCGGACCCAGCTGACCTACTTCGCGCTGGTCGGCGTCCTGCTCATGCTGCTGGTCTGGCACCGCAGCATCGTCCGGGCGGTCCTGTCGCTGGTGCCGGTGCTGATCGCGGTCGGGCTCAGCTCCATGATCGCCTGGCTGGCCGGCGTCGACCTCAGCCCGCTCACCGCGGTCGGCGGCCCGCTCGTCATCGCGCTGGGCAGCGAGTTCACCACCCTGCTCGTGCTTCGCCACCTGGCGGAGCGTCGACGCGGCCTGACGCCGAAGGAGGCCGTCGACCAGACCGCGGCCCGCACCGGACGCGCCTTCGTGGTCTCCGCGCTCGCCGCCGTGATCGGGGTCGCCGTCCTGGCCTTCAGCTCCCTGCCGCTGCTGCGCGACTTCGGTCTGCTGGTTGCCCTCAACGTCGCCGTCGCCCTGCTGTCCGCGCTGGTCGTCCTCCCACCCCTGTTGATCTGGGCGGACGAGCGCGGCTGGGTGCACCAGCCACGCCAGGCCGACCCGGGTCCGGCGGTCGGCGACAGGACCGGACCGGGTCTTCGTCAACGCGGCGACATGTGGGACGCTCAAGAAACCCGTTCCAAGGCCGGCGCATCACGGCCACAGCCGATGGCGGGTGGAAACCAGGACGAGACATCCGCCGTATAGGCTCGGCAGCCGCCCGAGCGTCGAAGGAGAGGGCATGAGTTTCGAGTTCAAGGTCGCGGATCTCGCACTGGCCGAGTTCGGCCGCAAGGAGATCCGGCTTGCCGAGCACGAGATGCCCGGCCTCATGGCCACCCGGGCGGAATACGCGGCCAGCCAGCCCCTCAGGGGCGCCCGCATTATGGGCTCCCTGCACATGACAATTCAGACCGCGGTGCTGATCGAGACCTTGGTATCGCTCGGCGCCGACGTCCGTTGGGTCTCCTGCAACATCTTCTCCACCCAGGACCACGCGGCCGCCGCCGTCGTCGTCGGGCCGAACGGCAGCAAGGACGACCCGCGGGGCGTGCCGGTCTTCGCCTGGAAGGGCGAGACCCTCGAGGAGTACTGGTGGTGCACGGACCAGGCGCTGGCCTGGCCGGGCGGCGGCACCCCGAACATGATCCTCGACGACGGCGGCGACGCGACCCTGCTCGTCCACAAGGGCGCCCAGTTCGAGGCGGCCGGCGCGGTCCCCGCGACGGACACCGCGGACGGCGAGGAGTACGCGATCGTCCTGGAGACCCTGCGCCGCACCATCGCGGAGAAGCCGGGCCGGTGGACCGAGACCGCGAAGAACATCAAGGGCGTCACCGAGGAGACCACGACCGGCGTGCACCGTCTCTATGAGATGGCGAAGGCCGGCACGCTGGCATTCCCGGCGATCAACGTCAACGACTCGGTGACGAAGTCGAAGTTCGACAACAAGTACGGCTGCCGCCACTCCGTCATCGACGGTCTCAACCGCGCCACCGACGTGCTCATCGGCGGCAAGGTCGCCGTGGTGTGCGGCTACGGTGACGTCGGCAAGGGCTGCGCGGACGCGCTGCGCGGCCAGGGAGCCCGGGTGATCGTCACCGAGATCGACCCGATCTGCGCCCTGCAGGCCGCGATGGATGGTTTCCAGGTCACCACCCTGGAGGACGTCGTCGCGACGGCGGACATCTTCGTCACCACGACCGGCAACTTCAACATCATCCACGCCGAGCACATGGCGGCGATGAAGCACCAGGCGATCGTGTCGAACATCGGGCACTTCGACAACGAGATCGACATGGCCGGCCTGGCCAGGACCCCCGGCATCAAGAAGATCAACATCAAGCCGCAGGTCGACGAGTGGGTGTTCCCGGACGGCCACTCGATCATCGTGCTGGCCGAGGGCCGGCTGATGAACCTCGGTTGCGCTACCGGGCATCCGAGCTTCGTGATGTCGAACAGCTTCACCAACCAGGTGATCGCGCAGATCGAGCTGTTCACGAAGACCGAAAACTACCCCCTCGGGGTGTACGTGCTACCCAAGCACCTCGACGAGAAGGTCGCCCGGCTGCACCTCGACGCGCTGGGCGTGAAGCTCACCCAGCTGACCAAGCAGCAGGCGGACTACATCGGCGTGCCCGTCGAGGGTCCGTACAAGGCCGACCACTACCGCTACTGATCGTCCAGCCCTCCCGCGCCGATTCCGGTTAATCCGGTCAATCCGGTTGACCGGAATCGGCGCTTCGCCCGGAATCGGCGCTTCGCCGGCCGGGATCGGTCAGCGTCTCCTGGACGACCAGCAAACCGACGTCCACGATGGGTCACTCAGATCGTCCAGGCTGTACCAGCCGGCCGGCAGGTAGGTTCCCCAGGTCGCCGACGGGACGTCGGCGCTCGCCCGGCCCAGCATCGCGGGCCTGCGCACGCCGAAGGTCGCGTCGCCGCCGGGGCAGCCCAGGTGCCCGAACCTGAAGATCGGCTCGCCGGCCTCCTCACCCCGGCCTGGACCGGTCCGGCACAGCGATGCCGTGGCCGGCGGCCACAACGAGGCGACATGGACGTAGAAACCGGCGTCGAGATACGTCGCGGGTCTGTTCGGCTCTCCGGCCGCCGCCGGCACACCAACCTCCGTCGCCTGCCCGCCCGGGCAGTTCGCCCAGGTCGCTCCACCGGCCTGCGCGGCGCCCGCGTTCACCAGAGCCAGGATGCCGCTCACCACGAGGGTCGCCCCGGCGGTGGTCAGAGTGGCCAGGGTGGTCCGAGTGGTCCGAGTTGCGCCGCCGCGCCGGCCCGCCCGCCGGGAGCCGCGCCGCGCGGGACGACCTCCTCCGGACGCCGGCGCTCCCGGCGCT
>NZ_CDWRCL010000275.1:0-4756 GCF_977927575.1 Frankia sp. CcCS3 | reverse complement strand
GCCAACATTACGCACAGTTACCAAACTGGCTGGGGTCTCACGCCCACCCCGGTTAACTTCGAAGACCCTATATCGATCATAGATCATCTCTCCCCAATGCACCCACAGCAGGTGATAATGGGAGGTATCGGGCGATCGACGGTGCGGACGACCCGGCGTCGGCTACGGTTCGGACAGCAGCCATAAGCGTCAGGGGGTGGCTGATGTCGGATGTGCCCACAATGTCCTCCGCAGCCGACCGGAACGGTCCACTCGAAGGCATCCGCACACTGGCCGCACGCCTCGCCTCCGGCGAGATGACGTCCCGCGAGCTCGTCGAAGCCGCGTTGGCCCGGATAGCGGCGACCCAAACCACCGTTAACGCCTTCCGCTGGGTACGGGCCGAGGCTGCCCTCGCAGAGGCCGAGGCGGCGGACGTCGCACTCGCCGCCCGCGGGAGCCGGTCCGGCCGACTCAGCCGGTCCGGCCGACTCAGCCGGGACGCCCGCGGCAGCTGGTGGGGCGCGACGGGATGGCGACCACTACTCGGCGTGCCCATTGCGATCAAGGACGACACCGACCTGACCGGTACCCCCACGGCCTTCGGCGCGATGGGGGAGTTCTCCCCCGCGGTCCGGGACAGCGAGATGGTGCGACGGCTGAAGGCGGCCGGTGCCATCATCATCGGCAAGACCAACACCCCCGAGTTCGGGCAGTGGCCGTTCACCGAGGGCCGGGCGTTCGGGGTGACCCGTAACCCGTGGGATCTCGACTACTCTCCCGGCGGCTCCTCCGGAGGCGCGGCGGCCGCGGTGGCCGCGGGGCTGGTACCGGCGGCGATCGGTTCGGACGGGGCGGGCTCCGTGCGCATCCCCGCCGCCTGGACCCACCTGGTCGGGATCAAACCGCAGCGCGGGCGCATCTCGAGCGCCCCGGTCCGCGAGCAGTTCAACGGGCTCACTGTCTACGGCCCGCTCACCAGGACCGTCGCCGACGGGGCCCTGCTGCTCGACATCCTGTCCGGCAGCCTGCCCATCGACCGGGCTCGACCGCCGGCGCCGGCCGAGCCGTTCCTCACCGCCGCCGGCCATCCCCCTTCCCGCTTGCGGATCGGGCTCTCCCTGCACCACCCGTACAGCGGGATGCCGGTGGCCCTCGATCCGGCCGTCCGGGCCGCCGTGGAACGGCTGGCCGAGATCCTGGCCCGCTGCGGGCACGACATCGTGCCGGTGGAGCCGCCCTACGGCCTGCTTGGCACGATCTTCCTGCCGCGGTCCATGGACGGCATCCGCGACTGGGCCGGGCGGGTGCCCGATCCCACCCTGCTCGACCCGCGGACCATGGCCAACGCGCGGACCGGACGGATGCTGCGCCCGTTCCTCCCGCTGACACGCGCCGCGGAGCCACTGGCCCGGCTCAACATCGGCCGCATCTTCCGACGGGTCGACGTCATACTCGCCCCGACGACCGCCACGCCGCCGCCCCGGGTGGGCGAGCTCAACCGGGAGAGCAACTGGGCCACCGACCAGGCGATCGTGGCGGCGTGCCCCTACACCTGGCCGTGGAACGTCCTCGGTTGGCCGGCCGTCAACGTACCGGCCGGACGCACCGCGGCGGGACTGCCCGTCGGCGCCCAGCTGATGGGGCCGGCGAACAGCGAGACCTTGCTGATCTCCCTCGCGGCGCAACTGGAGGACGGCGAGCGCTGGCACCTCCATCAGCCGGGAGAACGCTCGGCCCACGCGATCTGACGATCTGACCCGACGGGCACCCGACCCGACCTGGCCCACAGGCCGACCTGGTCCACGGACCAACCTGACCTTACGGGTAGCGGGGTGTTACCGAATAGCCGAAATGCGAGGGCCTCTCACGGAACCCCGATCCGGCCGGGACAATGACCCATGCGAAGACGTCGTTCAGGCGCTGGCGGACCCGGCGGACCCGGCGGACCCGGCGGACTGGGCAGACTCAGCAGGCTCCGCGGGGTGGAGGATGTCCGTCCCCTCATCGCCGGAACGCTCGTCCTCGTCACGGTCATCGTCCTCGACGCGACGCCCGGCCTGATCCTGGTCGGGTACTTCGGTCTCGGGCCACTGATCATCGCGGCGACCAGTCCACCCCGAGTCACCGCCGCGGTCGGATCGCTGACAGTGATCACGGCACTCCTCTCCGGGTTCTGGGATCATTGGTTCGGGACCGGTCCGCATCTCGCCGCGACTACGCTGGTCGCCCTCCAGGCCGTGATCGCCGTCTACATCTGCGCGCACCGGGAGCGGCAACGCTCACAACTGCACCAGGTCAAAGCGGTTGCCGAGGTCGCGCAGCAGGCACTGCTACCGGCGGTCCCAAGCCGGCTCAACGGGGCCGGTTTCGCGGCTCGGTACCTCTCCGCCGCCCAGGAGCCGTCGGTGGGTGGCGATCTCTACGAGGTCGTCTCCACCTCGCAGAGCATCCGGATGATCATCGGTGATGTCCGCGGCAAGGGCCTGCCGGCGGTCCGGCTGGCCTCGATAGTGCTCGGCGCCTTCCGCGAGGCGGCGGTGACCTGGCTCGACCCGGAACAGGTGGCCGCCGCCTGCGCCCGCGCGGTGGGTCGGGAGGCCGAACCCGAGGACTTCGTGACGGCGCTCATCGTCGACATCCACCCGGACGGTCGGCTGGGCCTGTGCTCGGCCGGGCATCACCCGCCGCGGCTGGTCTCGGCGGACGAGTGCACCACGCTGGAACTGAAGTCGCCCAGTCCGCCACTCGGGCTGGCCGAGCGATTCTCCGTCACGACGGCGAGCTGGGCGGTCGGCGATCGGATGCTGCTGTTCACCGACGGTCTCACCGAGGTCCGGGACGGCCGGGGGCGGTTCTTCCCCCTGGACGATCATCTGGACCTGCTGCGGGGCGGCAGCCAGGACGACGCACTCGACCGTCTCGCCGGGGCTCTGCGCGCCCATGTGGACGGCAGGCTGCAAGACGACCTCGCGGTGCTGCTGGCCGAGCGGGAGGCGGGACCGAGTGGCGGGACCGAGTGGCGGGACGGGAGCCGGCGTCCTGAGCTCCTGAGCCCGGCGGGACCCGGGCGGCCCCTCGGCCCAAGATCCGACTCCCATCCGGCGTGCCGCTGCCCCGCGGAGCCCGTCGCGATCAGCTACGGTCACCCAATGCGGAGGGATTCCGTGGCCGCCGTCGGATACCGACGCCTACAGTTGTGCTCACGGGTATTCACTCCAGGTATCGATACGCCGGACGGTCGGAGACGGTCGTGAGCTTTCCGGTGGATTCCGGTGACCGTCGCACCGTGCGGCTGCTCCTGGCCCTGCTCGTCGTTGTGAGCGCCGTGGCCGCGTTCGCCGTCGGCGGTCTGATCGCGACGTCCGGGTTACGGGTGAGCTGGGGACGCGCCGAGGGCGCCGCGGCAGCGGCCGAGGTCCCCGTCGCCAAGGACGGCTCGCTGCCGGCAGCGATCGGCAGGCTGGGCATCGGCGGCGGCTCGGATCCCTCGTCACTCACGGATCCCTCGCCACTCACGGTGGGCCCCTCCCCGAAGAGCGGGCCTTCGCCGGCCACCGTGTCACCGGCACCGACGGATGCGGGCGGGGCGAAACACCCGGTGCCAAGCCCGGTGCCAAGTGGCGAGGACCCGTCTACACCCACGGCACCGAGCCCGCAACACAGCTGCGCGGCCCCGGCTACCTCCGCACCCGGCGGGTCGGGCGCCCCCATCCTCATCTACCCGTTGTGCTGATATCCGTTGTGCCGAGCTATCCGCCGGATCCGGGCCGCCAGTCGGGCGAGC
Source organism: Frankia sp. CcCS3 (assembly GCF_977927575.1). Classification (NCBI taxonomy): domain Bacteria; kingdom Bacillati; phylum Actinomycetota; class Actinomycetes; order Frankiales; family Frankiaceae; genus Frankia; species Frankia sp. CcCS3. The sequence continues at coordinate 990 of NZ_CDWRCL010000275.1, read as the reverse complement.
GGCCGGTGAGGGCCAGCAGCCTCGTCCACTCGTCGGCGTCATCCGGGACCGGCACCGGGCGGGCGAAGATGCCGGCCGCCCGCCAAGCGTCGATCTGCGACGCCAAGTGCTCGTGGACCCGGTGCACGAGGTCCCGGTCGGACCCGACGCCCGCCGCCGACGAGGTGTCACCGGCCCGCCGGCCGTGCATGTCGATCGCCCGCGCCAGATCCCAGCCGTGGATCAGTAGATCGGCGGTCAACTGGAAGGCGTACTCGCTCGCCGGCGTGGGGCCGAAGGAGAGGACCGGCACCGACGCCCAGGCTCCCGGGCGGTTCCAGGCGTCCCGTGCCCCACGGGCCGCCGCCGGCCAGCTCGCCACGGGATCCGCCCCGAGCTGATCGCCGTCGAACCGGGGGCCGATGTCAGCCATGGTGAGGCCGGCCAGCAGCGGCGGCACCCATAGCTGCTCCACGGTGAGGTGGTTGACGAGCGCGCGGACGTTCCAGTCCCGGCAGGGCGTGGGCGCATCCCACCCGCCGGGCGGCACCGCCCGCACCTGCGCGTCGAAGAGGTCCAGCGCCCGGACGAGCGCGTCGTGACGTTCCGCGACGGTCAGCATGGTCGCCATCGCACCGCTCCCTTCATCCGTCGCGGTACCGATCCCGGGCCCGCGCGGGTCGTCCCGGACCGGGGTGGACTCGGTTCCGGCCGGCGATCCGCAGACCCCACCGGCCTACCCCGCACATCGGCATGCACTCTCACCTGCCGCGACGGCCTCACGATCCGTTGCCTCATGGCCCGTTGCCTCACGATGGCCCGTTGCATCGCGGTTCGCGACCGTGCTGCTTGCGGAACCGTCCCAGTAGGGGAGACGAATCACTGGTGTTCCTTGGGGCATTGTGGTAGTCCTCGGGGCGTTGTGGTAGACGGTCATAAATCTGGCTTCCAGCTCCGCCGCGGAGGTTTCCCACGAGGCGAGAGGGTAAACATTCACCTGCTTTAGCGATC
>NZ_CDWRCL010000274.1:0-4785 GCF_977927575.1 Frankia sp. CcCS3 | reverse complement strand
CCCTCCACAGGCCTGTGACCTGCGATGATGCTCTCGATCACGTATTTGTTACTTCATTACGTCCCCTAAGCACGGTTTGCGGTCCCCGGACCGTGCCCAACTCCCCACAATTCGGCCGCCGCGCGATCAGGCGGGCCCGGCCTCGTGAACGCTCAGCGTGCGGCGGTCTGGGGCGTGTGCGCGGTGCCAGTCGTGTCGGCCAACCGCGCGGCCGGCACCAGGCCTGGACGGGTGTCCAGCCGGAAGCCGGGATCGATCTGGCTGGTGAGGTCGACCCCGACCGCGTCGTTCGCCCAGGACCGGGCGTTCTTCACATGGAACTCGATCACCTGTCGGTGCAGTCGGTCCCAGTCGCGTTCGGTGTCGTCCACGACGGCGACGATGTGGTCCAACGCGGCGATGTTGGCCGGTTCGAGGTCCGCGATGCCGGTGGCGCGGCCCTGTTCCATCGCTCGGACGGCAGCCGACTGCTCCAGGTGGACCAGCAGGTCGTCGCCGATCCGGTCACGCAGGAACTGCAGGTCCCGCTCGTCGCTTACCTTGTTACCGATGACCGAGATCGGGATGTCGTGGTCGGCGGCGTAACCGCGGTACTGCTCGTAGACGGCGACGCCCTTGCGGGTGGGTTCGGCGACCAGGAAGGTGCGGTCGAACCGGGTGAACAGCCCGGAGGCGAACGAGTCGGCGCCGGCGGTCATGTCGACGACGACATATTCTGTGGGTCCGTCCACGAGGTGGTTGAGCAGTAGCTCGACGGCGCCGACCTTGGAGTGGTAGCAGGCGACGCCGAGGTCCTCCTCGGTGAAGGCGCCGGTGACCATCAGGCGGACCCCGTTGATGTCGACGCTCAACCGGTGGTGGATCGGGCTCGGCCCGGTGACGGTCAGCAGCCGCGAGCCGGTGCCGGGCGGTGTGGTCTTGACCATCTCCCGCGCCGACGGGATGCGCGGGTTCTCGCCACGCAGGTACTCCTTGATCTCGTCGAGGTGGTCGCCGAGCGCGGGGATGGCCGCGGCGGAGTCCTCGTCGAGCCCGAGGGCGACTGCCAGGTGCTGGTTGATATCGGCGTCGAGGGCCAGCACGGGCCGACCCCGGCTGGCCAGGTGACGGGCGACGAGGGAAGACAGCGTGGTCTTGCCGCTTCCGCCCTTGCCCACAAAAGCGATCTTCACAGAGATTTCCTCGATGTCGTGGCGGCGCTGCCGCGAGCATGCCGAACGGGTACTCCAGCCGCGAGGCGCCGATCGACGAGACCCGTGATCCCCCGCGGACGGGAGCGGAGCCCATCGAGCCCGGGTCCCCCCGGATCCCCCGGGTCCTCCCAGATCCTCATGGAAGGGCATGGGAGGGCGGGGAGTGGTCTGACCCTGGTCGGGCCGACGCGCTGCAGCCTTGCCACAAAGGATAACGGTGTTCATTTCGAATGTGTGCAGGGTGCCCGGCCGGGCCGGCGTGGTCGTCACCCGGCGAGCGGTGGAAACGCCTCACCGCGCCGCCGCATCACGCGTGCGCGGGGACTCGCGTGATCGAAATCGTGATCGAAATCGCGAGGATGCCAGCCGACAGTCCCGTCACCCGCATCATCGTCCAAGAGTGATGTTCCGGGTGAGTGATGTTCCGGTTTGTCGGCACCTGCGGGTCCGGTCAGAGCGGCCGGGTTGCCCGTCGTGCCCCCAGGACGCGGGCCCACGGCGGCCGCTTTTGCTCGCGGGGCTGTCGGTAGCGTCGCCTGTGCAGGCGCACGCCGCCGCCTTTCATGCTCACCCAGCCTCCCGGGCCCATTCGCACGATCGCCTTGGGCCCCGGGGCGCGGCCGGCGAACCGCCAGGAGATGGCCACCGCTCCGGCGACCATTTCCCCGACAATCACAATCTTGGTCAGGTCGAGGGGCTGGCCGTATGGCAACGGCGCGACGCGGGCCGGAACCAGGGGGGGTTCCACAATCACCACCTCCTCGTCGGCGTCCTGCCGACAGTGATGAGCGTGCCCTTCGCCCGCGTAGGCGACATCCGACCCGCGGTGCTCGGATCCGGGACCTGTTTCCCACCAGGGCGGGTCCTTCGACCCGGTTGAGGCACAACGATGATCCGGCGTGGCGATGGTCTGGTGTGGGTGTCAGTCCTCACTCGTCTTCTTCATGGCGTAGACGGCGGCCTGGGTCCGGCTGGTCAGGCCGAGTTTTTCGAGGATGCTGGAGACGTAGTTCTTCACGGTCTTCTCGGAGAGATGTATCCGGGTACCTATCTGCCGGTTAGTGAGACCTTCGGCGATGTGTTGGAGGATCTCGCGTTCCCGGGCGCTGAGGGAGGCCAGCGTCGGGTCTTCCCTGGGCCCTTGGCGCATTCTGTCGAGGACGCGGCGGGTGACCGATGGCGAGAGCAGCGACCCGCCGGCGGCCACGGTGCGGATGGCGCTCACCAGGTCGTTGCCGCGGATCTCCTTCAGGACGTAGCCGGCGGCACCGGCCATGATGGCGGAGAACAGGGCCTCGTCGTCGTCATAGGACGTGAGAATGAGGCAGGCGACGTCTGGATGGGCGGAGCGGATGTCGCGGCACACGTCGATGCCGCTTCCGTCGGGGAGTCGGCCATCGAGGACGGCCACGGTGGGCAGGAGCGCCGGGATTCTGCGGATCGCCTCGGCGGCGAGTCCGGCCTCGCCGACCACCTCGATGTCGTCGTGGCGATCGAGAGTCTGCCGTAGACCGTTACGCACGATTTCGTGGTCGTCGAGAATGAATACCCGGATCGTCTTCATGCGGAGGAGGATACGGTGCCGTCCTCGGAGCCGCCACGCTGTGAAATGGATGCCGGGTTCGGGACCTTCGGCCCTTGGCCTGGCCCTTGGCCCGGTGCCGACGGGTGCCCGCCGGCACCGCGGCGGCGCGTCGGAGGCGGGGGACTGTAGGGACGTTGGCCCCAGGCAGGACGGACCTTCGTTCCCTCCACGCACGACCCAAGCATGCTGCCGCGGCCGCCGGGACGCGGGCAGGCTCGTGCCATGAGCCCGGAGACCGCGGTGAACCCGCTCCCGGCGGGGCGAGACGCGTCGGCCTCGGCGCCAGCGGTAGCGCCGACGGTGGCGTCGGGGCCTCCTGCCGGGGTCGTCGAGACGGCGCGGTCCGTGCTCGTCTTCCTCGGAGATCGTGTCTTCAAGGTCAAGAAGCCGGTCGACCTCGGTGTCGTGGATTTCCGGAGCCGGCAGGCGCGGCTGGCCGCCTGCGAGGCCGAGGTGAGGCTCAATCGTCGCCTCGCGCCCGACGTCTACCTCGGCGTCGCCGATGTCATCGGACCGGACGGGGAGCCCTGCGACCACATGGTCGTGATGCGGCGACTGCCCGAGATGCGCCGGCTGTCGACGCTTGCTGAAGGTGGCACCGAGGCCACGGCGGAGATCCACGCCCTCGCCCGGGTGCTGGTCGACTTCCACGCCCGGTGCGAGACCTCGCCCCGGATCGCCGACGCGGGTGGCCTGGACCGCCTGCGTGGGCGGTGGGACGCCTGCTTCGCCCGGGTACAGCGTGACCACGGCGCGGCGGTGAGCACCAGTATCCTCGACCACGTGAACCGCCTCGCCGTGCGGTACCTCGACGGCCGCGACGAGCTCCTGCGGGAGCGGCGCGAGGCCGGGCGGATCCGCGACGGGCACGGCGATCTGTCCGCCGCGGACATCTTCTGCCTTGACGACGGGCCCAGGGTGCTCGACTGCCTGGAGTTCGAACCTGGGCTGCGGGCGGCCGACGTCCTCGCGGACGCCTGCGCGCTGGCAGCCGACCTCGAGTGGCTCGGACGCCGCGATCTCGCCCGGCTCTTCCTCGATCACTACCGTGAGATGGCTGGTGAGACCCATCCTCGGTGGTCGCTCGAGGATTTCTACTGGGCGCTGGCCGCGCTGGGTCGCTGCCAGGCGGCGTGCCAGCGTGTCGCGGCCGGAGAGAACGCGGCGGCGGAGGCGCGGGCCTTCGCTGACCTGGCACTGGCCCGGTTGCGCTGGGGCCGGGTCCGGCTCGTGCTGGTCGGCGGCCAGCGCGGCACCGGGAAGTCCACGCTCGCCGACGGGCTCGCCGGCACGGAGCGGTGGACCGTGCTCCGCTTCGACGACGTCGCGGCGGACCTGGCGGCCTCGGCCAGCCGTCACGATCTCGAGGCGGGGGGATGGGCAGAGGCGGGGGGATGGGCACCGGCCGACGACGTCGACGCGGTCCACCAGGAGCTGCTGCGCCAGGCCGGCACGGCGCTGCGCCGCGGCGAGTCCGTCGTGGTCGACGCACCGTGGAACCGGCACAGCCAGCGCGCGCAAGCGGCCGATGTCGCTCGCCGTGCCTCCGCGGACCTGGTGCAACTGCGCTGCACGGCTCCGCCCGATCTCGCGGCGACCCGTACCGGCCGGCGTTCCGCGGCAACTACCGCGGTAGCCACCGCCACAGGGTCCTTCGGCCCCGGCCGTCTCGCCGACACCGTCTCCCGGATCGAACCCTGGCCGGAAGCCAAGATCATCAATACGGCGGTGGCCATCGCCGAGTCGCTGCACAACGCCCGCCGTGCCGCGGCCTGATCGGCACGCGAAGCGATGTTCCGCAGTGTTCCGCAGTGCTCCTCGGCGTTACGCAGTGTTACGGGTGTTACGGGTGTTCTGGGGAAGAGCGGATGGCCCGGGACCGGCCACCGCCGGGCGCAGGTGACGCATCGACAGCTGGTGGGGATCGCCAATTGCATCCGCGGCGACCGACCCGCTTCTAGGGCCTGTTTGGGAAGTACGTCCGGGGTTGGCCGTGGCTCTGATGGT
>NZ_CDWRCL010000273.1:0-4786 GCF_977927575.1 Frankia sp. CcCS3 | reverse complement strand
TCCCAAACAGGCCCTAAGCGTTCCCCAGCTTCCGCCGACGGCGACCAACGCGTCGCTGCCGCGGACGAGCAGGCCGTTGCGCAGCTCGCCCAGCCCGGTCGGGAGGCTGACGGTGAGATGGTCGTTTCCCTCGTCCCGGGACAGGCCCGGCAGCAGCCCGATCGTCGTCCCGCCGACCGATCGGGCGCCCCGGCAGGCCGCTGCCATGATCCCGCCCAGGCCCCCGCAGACGACGTACCAGCCGACCTCGGCGAGACGCCGTCCGACGGACTCGGCGGTGGCGACCTCACGGACGGTGGCCTTGGCCGGCCCGATCACCCCGATGTAGACCTCGTCCCGCCGCATCCGCCCGTCCCGCCGCATCCGTCGATCCTCCCGCCGGTGAGCCGGTCGAGCGACCGCGCGCCGCATCGGACAGCCGCATCGGAGAGTCCGCGCCCTGCACGCTTCGTCACGTTTTATCGAGGCCCGGCGGGATAGTAGAGACCCTGTTGGGGCCGTCGGCCCCGCCAGCAGGGCCGACGGACCGGATGGACGGACCGGACGAGACCGGGCGAGAGTGGTCGTGGTCGAGTGGTCGTGGTCACGCAGGTGGGCCGGGGCGAGGCCTCGGGCGAGGCGTCGGGTGGCGGCCGGTACCCGGCGACGACAAGGGTGGGGGTGCAGGTCCGTGGCGAGTAGTGCGGGATTCTTCCCGAGACGGGTCATAGCTGTGATACGCATGTGTAACCGGCAGGCCGTAGCGTAGCCCGCCATGAGCGACGCACGAATCGTGGCCGTCGGCGTCGAGGAGGAATTTCACATCCTCGATCTCACCACCCGTCAGCTCGTTCCCAGGGCCGAGGAAATCCTCCGCCGGCTCGACGGGGACTCGTTCTCCCCAGAGCTATTGAAATCGGTTGTCGAGACGAACAGTCAGCCGACGGCGGATCTGCTGGAGCTGCGGACGAACCTGCTCGATCTGCGGCGGCGACTCGCGGAGGTGACCGGCGAGCTTGGGCTCGGGCCGGCCGCCGCGGGCACCGTGCCGATCGTGGACATGGATCTGCTCGACGTCTCCCGGGACGACCGTTACGAGCAGATGACTGAGGACTACCAGATCGTCGCGCGCGAGCAGCTCATCTGCGGCGCTCAGGTGCACGTCGACGTGGCCGACCGTGACCTCGCGATGGCCGTCGTCGCCTGGACCGCGCCGTGGCCGCCGATGCTGCTGGCGCTCTCGGCCAGCTCGCCGTTCTGGATGGGTGCCGACAGCGGCTACGCGAGCATGCGCACGCTGGTGTGGCAGCGATGGCCGACCGCGGGGGTCGCCGGGTCCTTCCGGACCGCCGCCGAGTACGACCAGCTCGTGGCGGACCTGATCAAGTCCGGGGTGATCAGCGACCCGGGGATGGTCTACTTCGACGTCCGCCCGTCGGCCCACCTGCCCACCGTCGAGCTGCGCATCTGCGATGCCTGCCCGGACGTCGACAACGTCATCCTCATCGCCGGGCTGTTCCGGGCGCTGGTGTGCCAGGCCATCGAGGAGATCGAGGCCGGCGGCCAGGCCCCGCCGCCGCGCGCGGAGCTGCTGCGCGCGGCGACCTGGCGGGCGGCCCGGTCCGGCCTGGAGGGCGACCTCGTCGACCTCCTCGGTACCGGCCCTATACCGGCCCAGGCCATGCTGCGCCGGCTGCTCACCGAGGTCCGCCCGCAGCTCGAACGGTTCGACGACTGGGAGCTCATCGACAACCTGGCCGAACAGGCCGTTGGCCGGGGCAGCTCCGCGCACCGCCAGCGCCGGGCCTTCGCCCGTCGGGGTCTGCTCACCGACGTCGCGGATCTGGTGCTGGCCGAGACCCGCGACGTCCCGCCCGCGGGGGCGGCGGCCGCGCTGGGGAGCGCGCCCGCCGTGTCCGCCTCCGACCAGATTGCGCCGCGGCTGCTCGAGCGCTACCAGCCGACCGGGTACGACGAGATCGTCGATGCCCGCGGCGCGGTCCGTCCCCAGTACCGGGCCGTCATGCGCACCTTGGAACGGCTCGGCCCGGGCATCCTCGACGAACGGGTCGGGACGCGCGAGGCCGAGCAGAACGACCGGGGGATCATCTTCCGGGCCTCGGGGGACTCCACCAGCCGTCCCTTTCCGTTCGACCTGGTCCCGCGGATCATCGCCGCCGACGACTGGACGACCCTGACGACCGGGCTGAGCCAGCGGGTCCGGGCCTTGGAGGCGTTCCTGCACGACAGCTACGGCGAGCGGGCGGCCGTCGCCGACGGGATCGTGCCGGCCTGGGTGGTCAACGACGCGCCGAGCCTGCGCCACGGCGGTCGCGCCGCCGGCCCGGACGCCATCCGGGTGACCGTCGCCGGCATCGACCTGGTCCGCGGCGGCGACGGCGGCTGGCTGGTGCTGGAGGACAACCTGCGCGTCCCGTCCGGTATCGCCTACGCCATGGAAGGCCGGCGGCTCGCCGAGTCGGTGCTGCCGGAGCTCGGTCCGCCGGCCGGCATCCTGCGGCTGGACGGTATACCCGCCCTGCTGCACGAGGCGCTGGTCGCGGCGGCCCCGGCGGCGGCCGCGGGGGAACCGGCGGTGGCCGTGCTGACCGGCGGGAAGACCGACGCGGCGTACTTCGAGCATTCCCTGCTCGCCGAGAAGATGGGCGTTGCGCTGGTGGAACCGGCGGATCTGCTGGTCGACGACAACGACGTCGTCCACCGGATCGACGGCTCCCGGCGGTGCCGCGTCGACGTCCTCTACCGCCGGATGGACGAGGACGACCTGTTCGGCGCCCTCGGAGCCGACGGCACCCCGTTGGGGCTCCCGCTGCTGCGCGCGATCCGGGCCCGCCGGGTCGGCATGGCGAACGCTCTGGGTAACGGGGTGGGTGACGACAAGGTCGTCTACGCCTACGTCCCGCGGATGGTCACCTACTACCTGGGCGAGCAGCCGGTGCTCGACGACGTGCCGACCTATGTCTGCGGTGACCCGGAGCAGCGCGAACACGTGCTGGACAACCTCGATCAACTGGTGGTGAAGCCGGTCGACGGGTACGGCGGGTCCGGCGTGGTCATCGGGCCGCGCGCCGAGCCCTACCGGCTCACCGAGGTCCGCGAGCGGATCCTGGCCGATCCCCGGCAGTGGATCGGCCAGGAACTGGTGTCGCTGTCGACCCATCCGACCTGGCACGACAGCCATCTCGAACCCTGCGCGGTGGATCTGCGGGTCTTCGTCTACGCCGGGTGGGAGCCGCGGGTGGTGCCCGCGGCGCTCAGCCGGGTGGCGCCTCCCGGCAGTCTGATCGTCAACTCCTCGCAGGGCGGGGGGTCCAAGGACACCTGGATTTCCCGCCGTTAGCCGGTGATTCCCCGCCGTCAACCGTTCCGTGACCGCTACTCTCCGTAGTCTGATCCAGGGTGGCCCGGTCTTCCGTCGCGGGGTGCTCCGTCGCGGGTGCACTGCGGTTCCGCGCGGGTTGGCGACCGAGGGAGTTGGCAACATCGCGGACACTGTTGTGAAATCTCCGTCCTCGAGAGTGAGGTCGTAATCAACGGCTGCGGTATCGGGAAGGAAGCCCCGGGGAATGGATCTCGCCTGACTTCATCGATCGACGGGAGCGCACATGTGCGGGCTGAGTGGCGAGCTGAGATTCGACGGCCGGGGAGCGAACGTCGACGCGGTGGTGCGGATGACCGCGACGATGGTGCCGCGGGGCCCGGACGGCGTGGGAGTGTGGTCCGCCGGCCCAGTTGCGTTCGGGCACCGTCGCCTGAAGATCATCGATTTGTCCGAGCGCGGTGCCCAGCCCATGGTGGACAACGAGCTCGGCCTGACCACGGTGTTCAACGGGTGCATCTACAATTATCAGGAGCTGCGTGACGAGCTGGTCGCGGCCGGCTACCGCTTCTTCTCCACCTCCGACACGGAGGTGATCGGCAAGGCGTACCACCGGTGGGGGAGACGCTGCGTCGACCACTTCGCCGGGATGTTCGCCTTCGCCATCGCCGAGCGGGACAGCGGGCGGCTGATCCTCGCCCGGGACCGGCTCGGCATCAAGCCGCTCTACCTCACCGGGAACAGCGAGCGCCTGCGGTTCGCCTCCACCCTGCCGGCCCTGCTCGCCGGCGGCGGCGTCTCCTCCGACATCGACCTGGTCGCCTTTCACCACTACCTGTCGTTCCATTCCGTGGTGCCCGCCCCGCACACGATTCTGGCCGGGGTGCGCAAGCTGCCCGCGGCGACCGTGCGGGTGGTGGAACCGGACGGCACCTCGACCGACGACCTGTACTGGCGTCCCAGCTTCACCCGCGATCCCGCGTACGCGGACTGGACCGCCCGTGACTGGCAGGACGCGATCGCCGAGCGGCTGCGCCTCGCGGTGCGCCGCCGGATGGTCGCCGACGTCCCGGTCGGCGTGCTGCTGTCCGGTGGGCTGGACTCCAGTCTGATCGTCGCGCTGCTCGCCGAGGCGGGGCAGAAGGATCTCGCGACCTTCAGTGTCGGGTTCGAGGCCGTCGGCGGCGAGCCCGGCGACGAGTTCGTCTACTCCGACGTCATCGCCCGGTATTTCGATACCGACCATCACCAGATCCGGGTGCCGGGGACGAGGCTGCTGCCCGCCGTCGACGCGGCCATCGCCGCGATGAGCGAGCCGATGGTCAGCCACGACTGCGTGGCCTTCTACCTGCTCTCCCAGGAGGTCTCCCGGCACGTCAAGGCCGTGCAGTCGGGGCAGGGCGCCGACGAGGTCTTCGCCGGGTATTCCTGGTATCCGCCGCTGGCGGGTGTTGGGCGGACCGACGC
>NZ_CDWRCL010000272.1:0-4801 GCF_977927575.1 Frankia sp. CcCS3 | reverse complement strand
ACGCCAAGGAGCAGGGCCTCTGGCACGACCCGAGCCGCGAGGCCGCTTACACGACCACCCTCGAGCTGGACCTGTCCACCGTCGAGCCGTCGCTTGCCGGGCCCAAGCGCCCGCAGGACCGGGTGCCGCTGGCGAGCGCGAAGCAGGCCTTCCGGGCGGCGTTGGTCGACTACGCCCAGCCCCTGGTGCTCACGAACGGTGGCGCGGACGAGGCGGATGCCGAGTCCTTCCCGGCCTCCGACTCGGCGGCCGCATTCGCCGACAAGCCCTCCGACGCCCCGATCTCGGTGAACGCCGTGGCCGGGGACGTCGCCGCCCGCTCGTCCAACCCGACGGCGGTCACCCTCGCCGACGGCACGAGCGTCGAGATCGACCACGGTGCCGTCGCCGTCGCGGCCATCACCTCCTGCACCAACACGTCCAACCCGCAGGTCATGGTCGGCGCGGCCCTGCTGGCCCGCAACGCCGTCGAGAAGGGGCTCACCCGCAAGCCGTGGGTGAAGACCACCCTCGCGCCGGGCTCGAAGGTGGTCATGGACTACTACGAGCGGGCGGGGCTCGTGCCCTACCTGGACAAGGTCGGCTTCAACCTGGTCGGGTTCGGCTGCACCACCTGCATCGGTAACTCCGGGCCGCTGCCGGAGGAGATCAGTGCCGCGGTGAACGACGCGGACCTGGCGGTGGTCAGCGTGCTGTCGGGTAACCGCAACTTCGAGGGCCGGATCAACCCCGACATCAAGATGAACTACCTGGCGTCCCCGCCGCTGGTGGTCGCCTACGCGCTGGCCGGCACGATGGACATCAACCTCGACACCGACCCGCTGGGCACCGGCACCGGCGGGGAGCCCGTCTACCTGCGTGACATCTGGCCGAGCGAGGCCGAGGTCGCCGCGGTCGTCGGTGACGCCATCCAGTCCGAGATGTACGAGTCCGACTACGCCGACCTGTCCGGTGACGAGCGCTGGCGCTCGCTGCCGGTCGGTGATGGCGGGGAGGCGTCGCGGACGTTCGCCTGGGCGCCCGGCTCCACCTACGTCCGGCACCCTCCGTACTTCGAGGGGATGGCGGCGAAGCCGGAGGCCCGGACCGACATCATCGACGCCCGGGTGCTGGCGGTGCTCGGCGACTCGGTCACCACCGACCACATCTCCCCGGCTGGCTCGATTAAGAAGGACTCGCCTGCCGGCCGCTACCTTACCGAGCACGGGGTCGTGCCCGCCGACTTCAACTCCTACGGGTCGCGGCGCGGCAACCACGAGGTGATGATCCGCGGCACGTTCGCCAACATCCGGTTGCGCAACCGGCTGGCGCCGGGCACCGAGGGCGGGGTCACCCGGCACCTGCCCGACGGCGAGCAGTTGGCCATCTACGACGCCGCGCAGAAATACGCCGCCGAGGGTGTGCCGCTGGTGATCCTGGCCGGTAAGGAGTACGGCTCGGGATCCTCCCGGGACTGGGCGGCGAAGGGCACCTCGCTGCTCGGCGTGCGGGCGGTCATCGCCGAGTCCTACGAGCGCATCCACCGGTCGAACCTGATCGGCATGGGCGTGCTGCCGCTGCAGTTCCCCGTCGGCGAGTCGGTGGAGTCGCTCGGCCTGACCGGGGAGGAGACGTTCACCATCACGGGCCTCGCCGAGGTGGGCGAGAGGACCCCGTCCCTCACGGTACGTGCCGGCGACAAGACCTTCGAGGCGGTCGTGCGGATCGACACCCCCGGCGAGGCGGAGTACTACCGCCACGGCGGGATCCTGCTGTATGTCCTGCGCTCGCTGTTGTAGCCCACGGCCGATGATCCGGGGCCGGCGGGTTCGCTCCCGCCGGCCCCGCCCGCCGGCCCGCCTGTCGCCTGTCGCGCCTCGTGCGCTCCTCCCTCGCCCTGGTCGGCGTGCTGGGTAATTTACGTACTACCAAGAGTGATAAGCTTGCTGGGTGAACACGGACGGCCGTGCCGTCCGATCGTCACCATCCGTTGCGGTAGGGGGAAGTCCGAATGCCGCGTGGCACCCCGGAACAGAGTGGGCCCTCGGTACCGACGGTTCCGTCGGGAATCCCCGGTGAGCGGGTCACCCCGATCGTCCCCCAGCCCAGCGGGCCCTGGCCACGCCGCCCCCAGCCGGCCGTGGCCCGGGCGGGGCCGGCCGCGGACGACGCCGCCGGACCGCGCGGGCGGCGCCTGCGGGTCATGGTCATCGTCGGCACCCGGCCGGAGGTGATCAAGATTAGCCGGGTGATCGCCGCCCTCGACCAGGCGGTCGACCTGTGTCTGGTCCATTCGGGCCAGAACTACGACCACGAACTGAGCGGAATCTTCTTCGAGGAGCTCGGCATCCGCCGACCGGACCACATGTTGGAGGCTGCCGGAGCCACGCCCGCGGAGACGATCAGCAGGATCATCGCCCGGGTGGACCCGGTGCTCGCCGCCGAGGAGCCTGACGCCGTGCTGCTCTACGGCGACACGAACACCTGCCTCGCCGCGATCCCGGCGAAGCGCCGGCGCATCGGGGTGTTCCATCTCGAGGCCGGGAACCGCAGCTTCGACCAGCGGGTTCCCGAGGAGATCAACCGTAGGGTCGTCGATCACCTCAGCGACGTGCATCTCGCCCTGACCGAACATGCCCGCCGTCACCTGCTCGCCGAGGGACTGCCCGCGCAGCGGGTCTTCGTCGTCGGATCGCCGGTGAAGGAGGTGCTCACCCACTACGCGCCGCTCATCGACACCTCGTCGGTGCTCGCCACCCTCGGGGTGCAGGTCGGCCGGTACCTGCTCGTCAGCGCCCATCGGGAGGAGAACGTCGACCGCCCCGAGACGTTGTCGGCGCTGCTGGACACCCTTAACCGGCTGGTGGCCCGCTACCGGCTGCCGGTGATCGTTTCGACCCACCCGCGGACCCGCGAGCGGCTCTCGGCGCTGCGCCGCTCCGGACACTTCCCGCTCATCGACGAGCGGGTGCGCTTCTGCCGGCCGTTCGGATTCTGTGACTACCTCGCCCTGCAGCGGTCCGCGCTGTGCGTGCTGTCCGACAGCGCCACGCTCACCGAGGAGGCGTCCCTCGTCGGTTTCCCTGCGGTGCTGATCCGGGAGGCCCACGAGCGCCCGGAGGGCATGGACCGCGGCGTGGGCGTCTCCAGCGTGCTGCGCCCCGACCGGATCCTCGACGCGGTCGAGCTCGTCGTCCGGGAGGCGGAGAGCGACCGCCGCCCCCGGGTCGTCGCCGACTACGACGTCGACGACGTCTCCCGCCGGGTGCTGCACATCATCGTCAGCTACGTCGATCACATCCGCCGGACGGTCTGGTACGGCGACCCCGGCCCGTCCGCCGGGCCGAGTCCGGCCGCTCCCGCCACCACCGCCGAGAGCCACTGAACCCTCCCCGTCCCGGGCACGGTAGTCAGCTTTTTTAGGGATCTCCCTGACGCGTGCCCCCGTTCCCATTTCCCAGACTGAAAAGCGACACGCCGTCAGCGGTATCAGTTGGGGAGGAATACCGTCATGCCCGGACAGTGGGACGCCACCGTCAAGTCGGTCTACGCCGTCGACAGTGGTACCAACAACACCATTGATGTCATCGCGGATGACAAGGCCTTCGATGTCATCGCCGACGTCGAGATCGGGGAGAGCCTGATTGACTTCGGTGGCGCCGAATACACGCTCAGTGTTTCTGTTCGCAACCTGAGCCGGTTCGTCGTCGTGGCCACCGGAAACGTGATCGGCAAGATTCCGGTCAAGCCGGGGGACCCGAGAAAGGCCTTCAACAAGCCGTTGACGGTGCCAATCTCCGCACCCTGGTTCGCGAATGCTGCGGAGGATGGGGACGCCCTTGACGTCATCGCCGCGCTCAAGGTGGCGTCGGGACGGTTCGTCAACACCACGGTCGCGATCAGCCCCTCGTTCATCGTCTCACCCTGATCGGGTCCGGCTCCTCACGAGGACATCGGATCCGATTGTTTGACGGTGGCCCCGGCGGAGGATCTCCGCCGGGGCCACCTCGCGCTATCAGGGTCTTGCGGTCAGCAGGGCCAGGGCGCGCCGGGTCTTCGTCTCCTCGTCCTCCTCGATGTCGAGCCCGAGGCGGCGCAGGGCGGCCTCGAAGGCGATCTGGGCGATCTGGGCACCATCCGGCTCAACCCGGATGGACAATTCCAGCAGATCGAGCCCGCGGTCGCCGGGACCGGGGGCGAGCCGCCATCTCTCGGCCGCCACGGGAAAACCCGCCACCGGGATCGGAACCGGGGTGTTCCAGCGGACACCGTCGAGTGGGCCCAGTACGGACAGGCTGTCCAGGTCGATGGGGCGGTCCGCGTACTCGCGAAGGAACCGGCGCTGGCGGGGTGAGAACAGTTCCCGCGGCGACGTCGCGCCGACGAGGACGTCGGTCACCCGACGTGCTTCCGGGTGTGCGGTCAGCGAGGCCGCGGGAACCCTGCGTTCCCCCGTCCAGTCCGCCTCCATCCGGAACACCGCGACGCGGTCGGGGCGCAGGCCGAGCCAGCCGGGATCGCCGGGCCGGCCGGAGCCTGACCGTCGCATCACCGTGTCCGGCACCGTACTGCCGCAGTCGCAGGATGATTCCCTCGTCGAGCAGCGCTATTCCGCCGCGTTCCGCCGTTCCAGCCGGGTCCGCGCAGAAGCAGACCCGACGGCCGATGCCCAGCTCGGCGGTGAGCGCCAGAGCGTCACGCGCGGCGGATATCCACGGCCCGGTGAGGTTAACCTTGATCTGAACGCAGTCCAGGCGACGACGGGGACGCATCTCAGCTTCCGTGGGAATTACCGGGAGTGAGTAGAAGTCCGGTCATATAC
>NZ_CDWRCL010000271.1:1523-5258 GCF_977927575.1 Frankia sp. CcCS3 | reverse complement strand
AGGCCGACACGGTCGGATCGGCATCGGCCACCCACCGCGATCAGTTCGCGTGCGCTCCGTCGGCTCGCGCCACCGGCGTGACCCGCACCGCCATGCTGGAGGTGGCCGGCGGGGCGGGCGGAGGCGCCGGTGACGGGCGGGGTGCCAGGGAAGACGGTTGCGGTGACTGGGAAGGCGGGCGGGGTGCCAGGGCAGACGGCGGCGGTGACTGGGAAGGCGGGCGGGGTGCCAGGGCAGACGGCGGCGGTGACTGGGAAGGCGGGCGGGGTGCCAGGGCAGACGGCGGCGGAGACGGCGGTGGCACGGACACCGGTGCCAGCGCGTTCGGCGCAAGCGGCGATCCGACTTCCGGCACGGCCGGCTGCCCGGCGGCGCTCCCCACGAAACCGACCCGGGACCGCCACCCGGCGACGAGCGCAACCGCACCGGCGGCGACGCCCAGGACCGCCCATCCGGCGACGGCGTCCAAGAGATAGTGGTTCGACGTCGACATGACGACGAACAGGGTCGCCGCCGGATAGAGCGCGCCGAGCACCCGGAGCAGCGGTCGGCGCCCGAAGCGCACCAGCAGGAAACCGCACCACAACGACCATGCGCAGTGCAGCGACGGGAGCGCGGCGTACTGGTTCGTCAGTCCCTCCAGGCCGTTCGGGGCGGCGCTCGCGCTACCGCTCCACCATCCCCAGCCCTCGAAGTGGGACATGGTGTCGACATAGGACGTGCCGGTGAGCAACCGGGGCGGGGCGGTCGGGAACAGGAAGAACCCGACCAGGCAGATCAGAGTGGTGATCACCAGCGTCCAGCGGACCTGGGCGTACCGGGGGGAGTGCCGACGATGCATCCACACCAGCAGGGCCGGCGTCACGACGAAGTGCAGCGTCGCGTAGTAGTAACAACAGAGGATCGCCAACACCGGTACACTCTGCAACCAGCGGTTGAGCCCGAGCTCGGGATCGAGGTGCAGGAAGGTCTCCAGGCGCAGGAGATCGTGGCCCATCCGCATCGCCTCGCCGGTGGAGGCGTCGGCCACGGCGCGGGTGCCGGTGTAGGAGTAGTACAGGATCACCAGCATCAGCACCTCGACCCACCAGACCGGCAGGCCGGTGGTCTGGTGGCGCAAGCGCCTCACTATGCACCTCTCGAACGTCGCACCCGCGCGAGACGCCGCGCCCGCGCGCCTCTACGCCCTCGGGCAGGACCGCACGCGCGAACAGACCGGCGCACCAACCGTCGCGACGGGCCGGAGCGTCTCGACAGCTCGCTCTCCATACCCTTACTCAACAGCATGAGCCGTTCGCAACCGTCACGGGCCGATCCGTCGTTTACGACGCCTCCCCCGGGCGGAAATTCACCGCCTGCTCGCCCGCCCGGCTCCTCCCCCTGACCGGCTGTCCCCGCCCCGCGCCACTCCGCCGCCCCGCGCCATCCCGCCACCGCGGTGGGAGCGGCCGAGGGCGCATATTGACGACGCCCGGCACCGAGCTGGTCGGGCCGGGCGTCGTCCACGCTGCCGCGGCTGCGAGACCCGCGATCGCCCGGTCAGGCGCCGGCGCCCGCCGAGCCGGTCCTGGGGATGGCGGCCGCAGGCCCGGGCGTGACGGTGCTCACCGCGGAGTCGAGGCTCACCGCGGGGGCGAGCTGGTCGGACACTGGCAGCGCGCTGCCCGCCTTCCACGTGGCCCAGGGGACCGACCACGCGTTGCCGAGCTGTGAGGTGTCCGGCAGCCGACCGGTGTTGACGATGTCGATGATGTCACCGAGCCGGGTGAAGCTGTAGAACCACTGGGCGTCGGCGGGTGAGGCGTTCACGCACCCATGGGAGACGTTGGCTCGTCCCTGGGAGGGCACCGACCAGGGCGCGGAATGCACGTACTGCCCGCCACTGGTGTAGTGGACCGCCCACTGGACCTTCTCGTAGTAGTAGTCCGGGTCGCCCTGGGGGATGCCTACGGTGGCCGAATCCATGATCACTTCAGCTGACTTGCCCAGCACGTTGTGCGGGCCATCCATGCTCGGCAGACTGGGTTTGCCGAGGCTGACCGGCATCGTGCGCAGCAGTTGCCCGTCCCGGAAGACCTTCATCGTGTGGGTGGCCGAGTCGACCTTGGAGACCTGGGCGGAGCCGATGACGAAGTCCATCGCCCGGTCCTTGACCCCCAGCCGGCCCCCGCCCGCGTCGTAGCCGGCGAAGTTGGCCTCGACGTGCACCTTCGTCCCGGGCTTCCAGTACTCCTTCGGCCGCCACATGACGACCCGGTTCGACAGCCAGTTCCACGCGCCGAGGACCGGCGGATCGGTCCGTACGACCAGCCGGCTCTGGACGGCGGCCCGACTGGGCGCGGGCGCGCTGAACGTCAGGCTGATCGGCGCGCCGATCCCGACGGTCTGGCCCGCGACCGGCTCCCAGGAGACCTTGAACGACTTCGCCGGGACGCCGGTCACGAAGCCGGTCCGCACCGACGTCGTCCCGACGATGCCCGTCGCCGGGGACGTGGACGCCTCGACGTCGTACCGCGAATCGGCGAACAGCCCACCGGAGGATGTCCAGGTCCGATGATCGGCCGAGAAGGTGCCGAGCAGTATCCCCGGCTCCGTCTTCTCCGACGCGCTCGCCCTCCGGTTGACGGAAACCGCGGCCAGCGGGGCGTTGCCGCGCACGACGACCGGGCTGGTCAGCGCCACCCCGGTGGCGCCGTCCCCCGGCGTGACCGTCACGCTCGCCGCCGGATCCGGCGCGGGGGTGGCCCCGGCCGGCGCCGGTGATGCCCCCCCGCCGGAACAGGCCGCCGCGGACAGCACCGCGGCAAGCAGAAGCGTCCCCCCCGGCCACCGCCGGGGCCGGCGACCAGGCGATCCCGCCGGCCGGGATTCCAGCCGGGCCGAGCGACCCCACCCACGGAAAATACGTGAGGGAATCATTACCGAGCGAGACATGTAATGCCCCCTCTTGAAGACCGCGCCGGCAGCGTCGCCGGACGGGAAGCTACGTCCGAACGGTACCCAGAGATCAACCCCACGTATCCTCGATTAGCGGAATCTACGGCGCCAACCGGAAGATCATCACCCAGCGTCGAGCATCTTAATACGGAGAGTAGCACTCTCCAGGCGTCCCACATACACCCCTCCCCTTCTCCCCTTCTGACGCACGAACGCCTTCCCGAGTTGCCCGGCCCGGAGGACATTTCACCGACCACCCGAAACGACGGCCAGAACCCGCGGCGATATCAAAGAAGACGCAACCCGTCACCCGTGCAGATGAGTTTCCGCAACCAGAGACGACCGGGCGGTACACGGCACCGCCGGCATGCGAGACCATTGACGTCTCGCTGACTTTCCATTACCGGAAGCCACCCGGACGGGTCACCACCGCGTGATCCCACCCCGCGGTCCACCTGGCCCGGAGGGGCACCCCGGCGACAGGCCGAGGCGAGGGGCCGGAGGACGAACGGCACGACGAACGGCACGAGCCGGGCGCGCGAAACTCACTGTCGGTCCGGGAGGTCACCCGGTCCAGCAGAATGGTCAGGCCACGTTCGGCGGTCTCCGGCCCGCACCGGTGCCGGCACGACGCGCCGGGACGGTCGGACCCGCGGCAGGCCGATCGACCCGGCCGGGCGAAAGGCGCACTCCGGATAAGGGAAATGACCGTCCCACGACAGGGAGGCCACATGGCGATCGTTCTCGGGCCCAATCAGTATGGAAAGGCGGAGGTCCGTCTCGTCCACGTAGGAGTCG
>NZ_CDWRCL010000271.1:0-1152 GCF_977927575.1 Frankia sp. CcCS3 | reverse complement strand
GTAGCGCGGAACGGACCGGTGCACCAGATCACCGATCTGAACGTCTCCACTGCGCTTCGTGGTGACTTCGCCGCCGCGCACCTGTCCGGCGACAATGCGCACGTGCTCACCACGGACACGCAGAAAAACACCGTCTACGCCTTCGCCCGCGAGCACGGAATCGGCCAGATCGAGGATTTCGCGATCCGGCTGGGTCACCATTTCGTCGGATCCCTCCCGTGGATCGACGGCGCCCGGATAGAAATCGAGCAGTACCGGTGGGACCGCATCCCGGTGGACGGAGTGCCGCACGACCATGCCTTCAGCAGGTCGGCTGGGGAGAAAAGGACGACGGTCGTCACCCTCGACCGTGACACGGCCTTCGTCGTGTCCGGACTCGCCGGGCTGGTCCTGCTGAAGTCGACCAGCTCGGAATTCTCGGGGTTTCTCCGCGACCGGTACACCACGCTGCCCGAGACGACAGACCGCATCCTGGCGACAGAGGTCACCGCCCGCTGGCGCTACGCCCGGCCAGACCTCGGCTTCGAACGACTGTTCGACGGGATACGGACGGCTCTGGTCAGCACCTTCGCGAGCCTCCACAGCCTGGCTCTGCAACAGACCCTGTACCGGATGGGCGAGGCGGCACTGACCGCGCACGCCGACGTCGCCGAAATCCGCCTGTCAATGCCGAACAAACACCACTTCCTGGTTGATCTAGAACCGTTCGGGCTCGATAATCCCAACACGATCTACTACGCCGCGGACCGGCCGTACGGCAAGATCGAGGGAACGGTCCTGCGCGATGACGCTCCCGACCCGGGGCCGAGCTGGCTGACCTTCCCGGGATTCTGCTGACCGGTGCTGACCGGTGCCGTCACCCGACGGGCGGTGGGCGCCCCGGACGCCTGTCCCAGCGGCGCAGCGTAAGGCGGTCGCCGGGCATAAGCGTGAGGGCATGCGCGGCGTCACCGTCGCGCACGGCGAGGGCCGCCATCCCCGCCGAGTCGACGTAGAGCACCGCCTCCCCCGGGCCGACGGAACCGAAGGTGACCCCTACCGCCAGTTCAACCATCGGGCCCGCGGCCGCGGGCGGCCCGGCCGCCTGCTCGGCCCCGGTCGAGCGGTCCCGCCGGAGCGGTCGCAGCACCGCCCGACCCGGCGGGCGCAGCC
>NZ_CDWRCL010000270.1:0-4902 GCF_977927575.1 Frankia sp. CcCS3 | reverse complement strand
AGCCTAGACGGTGCGCCCGGAGGGCCCGCCCGGCCCTACCCCCGCGGAGCCGCGAATCCCCGCGCCCCGTCGGCATGTTGGCATGTCGGCATCACGACACGTATCGGTCGAGGAGGTCGAGGAGATCCCCGCCACGATGTTCTTGCGTGATGCGTTATGACGGAAGAACGTCGCAGTAGGACACCGTCGCAGTAGAGCGTCGCAGTAGAGCACCGTCCCAGAGGACACTCCCGCCCCGTCCACGATCCGCTCAGGAGGGTTACCCGACGTGCTGACCCGAAGCGCCCGCCTGTTCCGCCGGATCGCCCTGACCGTGCTGGGTCTCGGCGTCCTCGGCCTCGGGATCGCGATGTTGGCGCTGCCGGGCCCGGGATTCCTCGTCGTGGCGCTCGGGTTCTTCATCCTGAGCCTGGAGTACGAGTGGGCGCGCGGCCGTTTCGAGCAGGCCCGGCGCAAGGCCGCCGACCTCGCCGATCAGGCGGCCGCGAACCGGTTCTCGTCGGCGTTCACGATTCTGTTCGCGCTGGGGATGATCGCCGCGGGAATCGCGTGGATCGTGGTCGACACCCTTCCCGCGTCCTCCGGGTGGTCCGGCGGAAGCCTGATCCTCAGTGGGCTCGTCATCCTGACCACCATGATCGTGAGTCTCTGGCAGGCGAAGGAGGCCCGCGATGCCGGCCGGCCCACGCCCGCCGAACTCCTCGCCCAACGGGAGCCGGAGAAGAGTCGATCCTGATGGGCGAAGGTCTACTGGCCCTGGGTGACCTGACTGATCCCGAGTACGTGCGGCTGGGCGTACACGCACTTGTACAGGGCCGCGCGGTCGACGGTCGACGCCTTCGCAACGTCGTACCGCAGCGGATAGATCCGGCTGGTGGCCAGCTGGTTGCGGTCCTTCGGCAGCTGGATGGCCCTGCCCACCGAGGGGCACGCGGCGCGCACCGCGTCCTTCTGCGCCTCGGTGGCTCCCGGGGCGAAGTACACGACGGCCTCCTGTTGCGGCGGCGGCCCGTCCAACGTCGCGTAGATCCCGAAGACGATCAGGCCGATGGTGGCGAGTACCGCCACGACGACCATCGTCCGGCGCCGAGGGTCGGCCAGGTAGCGAGCGGCACGGGTGACAGCAGGTGACGACGATGGGGCCACGTGGTGAGTCCTGTCACATCGGGGAAGGAAATCTGGTCCGGACGACGGCTGGAGCACCGCCATGACCGGACCCCCAACGTAGTCCGCCGAGCGGGTCCGTAAGGTAAACGCCCTCATGAGGCTTAGCGACCTCCGCCACGGGTAACCGCCGGCCCACCGCTGCGCGGCGTGCTCGTACCGGTTCACCGTCGACCGGCGGCGCTGTGCCCGCGATCGCGCCCAACGGCGGGCGACCCCGATGACATCGACCCCGATGATCATCAATTATCCGACGATCATCGATCCAACGATGATCACAACCAGTGGACCATGGGAGCGAGGAACAGGTCGTGCCATCCCTGATCGAGGACTACGCGCTGATCGGCGACACCCACTCCGCGGCGCTCGTGTCGCGCACTGGGTCGATCGACTGGTTGTGCCTGCCCCGATTCGACTCGCCGTCGTGCTTCGCCGCCCTGCTCGGCGACTCCGAGGCCGGCCACTGGAAGATCGCGCCCGTCGAGCCGGTCCTGGGCATCAGCCGGCGCTACCGGGGCGACACGCTGGTGCTGGAGACGGACATGACGACCGCGTCCGGCACCGTGCGCATCGTCGACGCGATGTTCCCCCGCGCCGGCACGCACACCGTGCTCCGCCTGGTCGAATGCCTCGAGGGTGCGGTCCACCTCCGATCGGAGACCCGGTTCCGCTTCGACTACGGCTCCATCGTGCCGTGGGTCCGCCGGGTGGACGAGCACACCATGTCGGCGGTGGCCGGGCCGGATGCGGTCACCCTGCGGACAACCGCCCCGATGGAGGGGCACGACATGGCCACCTACGCCGACTTCCACGTCGCCGCCGGCCAGTCGGTACCGTTCTCGCTGACCTGGGCCCCCTCCCATCAGACTCCCCCGCCGTCCCACGACGTCCGGCGCATGATCACCCTCACCGAGGCGTGGTGGTCGGACTGGATGGCGGGCTGCACCTACGACGGCCAGTGGCAGCCGGCCGTCCGCCGGTCGCTGATCACCCTCAAGGCGCTCACCTACGCCCCGACCGGAGGGATCGTCGCCGCCGTCACGACCTCGCTGCCGGAACACATCGGCGGCGTGCGCAACTGGGACTACCGGTACTGCTGGCTGCGGGACGCGACGATCACGCTGCTCGCCCTGCTCGACGCCGGGTTCACCAGCGAGGCAACCGCCTGGCGGGAGTGGCTGCTGCGCGCGGTCGCCGGTGACCCCTCCCGGGTACAGATCATGTACGGCGTGGCCGGGGAACGCCGGCTGCCCGAATACGAGATCCCGTGGCTACCGGGGTACGAGAACTCCGCCCCGGTGCGGGTCGGCAATGCCGCCGTCGACCAGTTCCAGCTCGACGTCTACGGCGAGGTCCTCGATGCCCTGCATGTCGCGCGGGTCGCGGTCGCCAACCGTCGCCAGCCCGTGCCCGGGCTGGCGCTCCCCGGCGGGCAGACCATCACCGAGAGCCATGCGGACGACTCCTGGCCGCTGCAGACCAAGCTGATGGACTTCCTCGAGACCGGCTGGCGGAAGACCGACGAGGGCATCTGGGAGGTACGCGGCCCCCGCCGCCACTTCGTCCACTCGAAGGTGATGGCCTGGGTCGCGGCCGACCGGGCGGTACGCGGGATCGTCGAGTCCCGGCTACCGGGCCCCGTCGACCGCTGGTCGGCGCTGCGGGACGAGATCCACACGGAGGTCTGCACCCGCGGGTTCGACTCCGAACGCAACACCTTCACCCAGTTCTACGGCTCCAAGGAACTCGACGCGGCGCTGCTGTACATGCCGCTGGTGGGGTTCCTGCCCGCCACCGACCCCCGCGCCGTGGGAACAGTCGCCGCCATCGAGCGGGAGCTGATGGAGGACGGGTTCGTCCTGCGGTATCCGACGGCCGAGGACGGCGCGGTCGACGGACTGCCCGCGGGCGAGGGCGCCTTCCTGGCCTGCACCTTCTGGTTGACCGACAACTACGCCCTGTCCGGGCGGGTCCACGAGGCTCAGGAGCTGTTCGAACGCCTGCTGTCGTTGCGTAACGACGTCGGGCTCCTCGCGGAGGAGTACGACCCCAGGCTGGGCCGGATGACGGGTAACTTCCCGCAGGCGTTCAGCCACGTCCCCCTGGTCAACACCGCGCGGACGCTCACCGACGCGCTGCGCGGCACACCGCGCTCGCGCACCGACCGGGCCCACCCGCCCGGCCACTTCTTCGGCTGAGCCCGCGGGACACCCGGCTGGCTACCGGGCTGACTACCGACTCGTAACATACCGTGCACGCCGATACTGGATTCGTACGATCGGCGTGATCGGGATTCACGCTTTCGACGGACGGACAGGGGACGGGCGTGGCAGGTCGCATCGCGGTGATCGGCGGTGGAATTCTCGGGCTGGCGGTCGCCCGTCGGCTCGGGCAGGTCGAACCGGGATCGGCCGTGACGGTGTTCGAGAAGGAACAGGACATCGCCCGGCATCAGACCGGCCGCAACAGCGGCGTCGTCCACGCCGGTCTCTACTACGTCCCAGGCTCGCTCAAAGCGACCCTGTGCCGCCGTGGGGTCGGGCTGCTGCGGGAGTTCTGCGCCACGCACCGCATCCGGTACGACGAGTGCGGCAAGATCGTGATCGCCGTCGACAACAGCGAGCTCGAACGGTTGGCCGAGATCGAGAAGCGGGCGGCGGCGAACGGCGTACCGCGGACCCGGATGCTCGACGCCGACGAGCTGCGGTCCGTCGAACCCCACGCCCGCGGGGTCGCCGCCCTGCACTCACCCACCACCGCCATCATCGACTATCCCGGGGTCGCGCGGGCCCTGCGTACCGAGATCGTCGCCGCTGGCGGGGCCGTGCGCACCGGAGCCGAGGTGATCGGGGTGGAGGATCGCCCAGCCGGCGTCCACCTCCGCCTCACGGTCGCCGGAACCGCGCGCGCGCGACCCAACGGCAATCACGAGCTAGCGTCTCGCGACGGTGGCCGGGTCGCCGTCGTCTCCGAAAGCGTCGGGCCGTTCGACCTGCTGATCTCCTGTGCCGGGCTGCAGTCGGACCTGGTGGCGACGCTGACCGGTGAGGACGCCTCCCCGCAGATCGTTCCCTTCCGGGGCGACTACTGGCTGCTGCGCCCCGAGCGGCGTGGCCTCGTCCATGGGCTGATCTATCCGGTTCCGGATCCGCGATATCCCTTCCTCGGCATCCATCTCACCAAGCGCATCGACGGGGAGATCCTGGTCGGGCCGAACGCGGTGCTGGCCACTGCCCGAGAGGGGTACACGGTCAGCACCGTCCAGGGCACCGACCTGCGACGGACGCTCGCCTGGCCGGGGTTCCACAAGATGGCGAAGACCCACTGGAAGACCGGCGCCAAGGAGATGCTGCGCACGGCGAGCAAGCGGGCCTTCGTCGCCGAGGCCCGGCGCTATGTCCCCGACCTGCGGGCCACCGACGTGGTTCGCGGCCCCGCGGGAGTCCGGGCCCAGGCCGTCGCCCGCGACGGTAGCCTCGTCGACGACTTCGTCCTGTCCCACAACGGGCGGGTCGTGCATGTCCGTAACGCGCCGTCTCCCGGCGCGACGGCGTCGTTGGCGATCGCTGAGCACATCGTCAGCAAAATCGTTCCCGAACGGGCCGGCTGACGGGCCCGAGAAACCGACAAGCCCGAGATTGACAATCCCGCGGCAACCCGTGCATCAAACCCGACGCGGCCACCCACCAGGCCACGGCAGACGCTGGGATGGGCGAAGCCGGTCGAGGTTTTCAGGGT
>NZ_CDWRCL010000269.1:0-4978 GCF_977927575.1 Frankia sp. CcCS3 | reverse complement strand
TATGGGGGACGCGGTGACGAGGGAAGGCAACGAGAGATGAGGACGTGCCCAACACGAGGTTCGACAGAGCTGGAGGTGCCGGTGATTCGATCGGCCAGTGCAGTGGAAGAGAGCACGGCTGCCCCGGAGGTATCGCGATGAGCGAGCAGTACGTGTTGGGTCTTCAAGAGGTTGACGAGATGCAGGTCGCGGTCGTTGGCGGCAAGGGTGCGCACCTGGGGGCGCTGTCGCGGATCGAAGGCATCCGCGTGCCGGCTGGCTTTTGCGTGACGACGGACGCCTTCCGGCGGATCATGGCGGAAGTGCCGTCGATCGAGGGTCGGCTCGAGCAGCTGTCGCGCCTGAAGCCGGATGACCGGGAGGCGATCCGCACGCTCAGCGCGGAGATTCGCCGGACCATCGAAGGGATCGCCATCCCGGGCGATCTCGCGGCGGCGATCCTCCGGCACGTCAGCCGGTGCTGGGCCTCGCTGTTCACCGAGCGGGCCGTGACCTACCGCCAGCGCAACGGCGTTGACCACCGTACGGTCCACATGGCGGTGGTCGTGCAGCAGATGGTCTTCCCTCATGCGGCTGGCGTCCTGTTCACAGCCGACCCCGTCACGTCCAACCGGAAGGTCGCCTCCGTGGAGGCCAGCTTTGGCCTCGGTGAGGCCCTGGTCTCCGGCCTGGTGAACCCGGACGTCTTCAAGGTGCGCGACGGCGAGGTCGTCGCCGAGGCGGTCGGCGCCAAGCAGCGTGCGGTTCACGCCTCGCCGGCGGGCGGGACGCAGGAACAGGCGATCGACCTGGAGCGGCAGGAGCAGCCGACGCTGACGGCTGCGCAGGTCGTGCGGCTCGTGCAGCTCGGCCGGCGGATCGAAGCGCACTTCGGCCGCCCCCAGGACATCGAATGGTGCCTGGTCGACGACGGCTTCCAGATCGTCCAGAGCCGGCCGATCACCACGCTGTTCCCCATCCCCGAGTCCGGCGACCGGGAGAACCACGTCTATGTCTCCGTCGGCCATCAGCAGATGATGACCGACCCCATGAAGCCCCTGGGGCTCTCCTTCTGGCAGATGACGACCCCCGCGCCCATGGCCGAGGCCGGCGGCCGCCTGTTCGTCGACGTCACCCAGAGGCTGGTCTCGCCGACGAGCCGCGCCGGCTTCCTGGAGCTCATGGGGAAATCCGATCCGCTGACCGGGGACGCGCTGCAGACCATCCTCGAGCGCGACGGCTTCATCCGGCCGCTGCCTGACGAGGGTCCCCCCGGGCCACTGTCCGGCGGCGCGCCAGCCCCGATCGAGACCGATCCGGCCATCGTCACCGAGTTGATCGGGCGCAGCGAGGCTTCCATCGCCGCCTCGGAACGCGACATCCGGACGAAGTCGGGAGTGGCGCTGCTCGACTTCATCCGGGTGGACCTCCAGAAGCTGAGGCGGATCTTGTTCGATCCGCGGAGCCATCAGGTGTTCATGTCGGCGATGGAGGCCACCTGGTGGCTCAACGAGCGGCTGGAGGCGTGGCTGGGCGAGAAAAACGCGGCGGACACACTCACGCGGTCCGTGCCCCACAACGTCACGTCGGAAATGGGGCTGGCGCTGCTCGACGTCGCTGACGTGATCCGCCCACATCCGGGCGTGGTGGCGTTTCTGCAGCACGTCGAGGACGAGGGTTTCCTGGACGCGCTGCCCAAGCTCGCGGGCGGGCGGGAAGCGCGAGACGCCGTCGAGGCCTGGCTCGACAAGTACGGCATGCGCTGCGTCGGCGAGATCGACATCACGCGGCCGCGTTGGCGTGAACGCCCCTCCACGCTCGTGCCCATGATCCTCGGCAACATCAAGAACTTCGAGCTGGGCGAGAGCCGACGACGCTTCGAGCAAGGCCGGCAGGAGGCCTGGAAGAAGGAGCAGGAGCTGCTGGAGCGATTGCGGGCCCTGCCGGACGGGGAGCGCAAGGCCGACGAGACGAAGCGGATGATCGACCGGGTCCGGACCTTCATCGGGTACCGGGAGTATCCGAAGTACGGCATGGTCAGCCGCTACTTCGTGTACAAGTAGGCCTTGTTGGAAGAAGCCGAGCGCCTCGTACAGGCCCACGTACTTCGTGAGAAGGAGGACATCTTCTACCTCACGTTCCAGGAGCTCCACGACGTCGTGCGCACGAACCGCGTGGATGACCGGCTCATCGGCCGGCGCAAGGACGCGTTCAGGTCGTATCAATCGCTCACGCCGCCCCGGGTGCTCACGTCGGATGGCGAAGTCATCGCCGGGGCGTACCGACGCGACGATTTGCCGGCCGGCGCGCTGAGCGGCCTACCGGTCTCCGCCGGGACCATCGAAGGGCGGGCCCGCGTCATCCTGGACATGGCACGGGCCGATCTCGAACCGGGCGACATCCTCGTCACGGCCCACACGGATCCCAGCTGGACGCCCCTCTTTGTCGCCATCGCGGGCTTGGTGACGGAGGTCGGAGGATTAATGACTCACGGCGCGGTGATCGCACGGGAGTACGGATTGCCGGCCGTCGTCGGTGTGGTAGATGCCACCCGACTGATCCCCGATGGGCAGCGGATCCGCGTGCACGGCACCGACGGGTACGTCGAGATTCTACCCTGACTGATCACACCGAGAACACCCATCCGTGACTTCCGACCAAAACAACGCTAAACGCTAAGAAGTTAATCTTTCTGGGTTAGGATTCGGAATGAAATAACTTGTTCACTTCGGGGTCCTCGCGAGCCCGTGACCTGCGAAGACGCATATCGGCTTGCATTAATTACTTCATTACGAATTCTTACGCGGATGTGGGCGCGTCCTCGGCGGCGAGGCGCTCGCAACGTCGCTTCCCCCACTCGCCCAGCGGGCGGAGGGCCTCGTTGAGGGACGTGCCGTGCTCGGTGAGGGACGTGCCGTGCTCGGTGAGGGACAAGGACGAGGGCGCCGGGATAGTCCTCCAGCGTGGCCTCCAGTTCCTCGACGAGCGTGCGGGACAGGTGATTGGTCGGGTCGCCCTTGGCCTTCCGTAAGCGCGGAGTCTTCATCACCTCCGGCACGCTGGAGCGAGTGTGACAGCCGGACTCGGCCAAGCTGAGATCAGATCGTTGCTGGAGGAACTGGACGCCGAAGACGACGTCCCGGCCTCAAATTCGAACGGATCCACGGGCCCCGGCCCACCCGCGCCGGGGCCGGCGCGGGGCCCGTCCGGACCGGCGCTACCCGCCGAATGCGGCAAGTGCCTCGTCGATGACCGCATGACGATGGTGCAGCCCCGGCTCGTTGCGCCCGAAGACGAGCTCAGGCCGCACCCCCGACGCCATGTTCTTCTGGATGTCGATCGCCATGCGGTAGTCCTCGTCGCGCACCGTGGCGTGCGCGTACTCGAAGATCTCGTCCGCGGCGGTTCGCGTCGCCTCGTCCGTGAGATCCATCGGCGACGCGTTCTGGTGGTAGGTGATCGAATGACCCGGCCCGCTCCCGGGATAGACCCGGAACACCTCGCCGTTGGCGACGGTGACCGAAAGGACAACGTTGGGGAACAATGCGTAGATCACCACGAGGTTGTGCAGTGGTTCCCATTCTTCCTCGGGCTTGTCCGCGAGGTCCGTGATGTGCCGCATCGGGAAGACCAGCCGATGGTGCGGGCCGAAGGAGTCGAACAGCGCGCAGTTGCTCTTGGTGATCAGCGCGAACGTGTCCCGGTGCACCGTGGCGAAGTGATAGTTCTCGGCGAACGTGTCAAGCGCGAACTTCCAGTTGATCGGGAAGTCGAGCACCTTCTCGCCCACCGAAGCCCAGCTACCGATGTCCCAGGACGCGAGTTCCGGGCCGAGCTCTCCCAGGTGGGCGTCGATGTCCAGGGGACCGCTGTCCGGCTGGAGACCGACCCACAGGAATCCGGAATGCTCCGCGGCGGGCAGTTGCGTGAGGCGGGGCTTCCCGGCCATCGTCGAGGGGAAACCTTCACGGCCGGGTCCGCCGACGAAGTCACCCTGGGCGTCATATACCCAGGCGTGATACGGGCAGACGAACCGTTCGGCCACGCCACAGCCCTCCGCGACCGGCGCCTGGCGATGGGCGCAGACGTTCTGGAAAGCCCTGACCGTGCCGTCCTCGCCCCGGGTCAGAAGCACGGGAACGCCCATGACGGTCTTCGTGCAGTAGCTTCCGGGCGCCGGCAGCTCAAAACGGTAGCCGACAAGCTGCGGAGAGCGCAGGACAAGCTCGCGCTCGCGCTCGAAGCGTTCCTGGCCCGTGTACGCCAGGGCTGGCTGGCGGCGCTCAGCGGGCACCATGTCGGTTGTCTTGTCCATCGCGATTTTGAGCGCCCGTCGAGTGAGATCGATGAGCTCGTGGCGGTCGATCTGAGGCCTCCTTGATGCGGCAGTCCTGATACGGCGGTTACGTCATGCCAAGAGTGCCGAAGTATCGGCACAAGATCGCATATGACGTAGTAGCGAAATCGTATATGCCCTCGGCCAAACGCCGTTGAGCCGGCATCGTCGAATTCTCAACAGGAGCGACGGTGTCACTCTATGTGCAACACCGACAATAATCCCGGGTAGATGGGTACGCTATGTCATAGACATACGACCCTGCGTAGACGACACCCGAACGGATGGTCAGGCCGAGCCGATGGTCAGGGCGAGCAGGTGCTGCCGGGCTGACCGAAACCCGGCCGGGAGAGGTCGAGGTCGATCCTGTTGTCCGGGCCGAGGACGCGCGTGCGTTCCAGGACGCATTCCCGATGCGTCACGGTGTCGGTGACGGTGATGCGCTGAGGGCCGGCGTAGAGCGATCCGCTACTCCAGTCGGACGACCCGGTGCTGGTGCGAACGGCGAAGGAGGAGATCGGGTAGCCGGTGGAGGAACGGGCGTGGCCACCGAAGATGACGATCCGCACCCGGCCCGGTGCCGGCGGCCGGCCGCGGTCGGTCAGTTGCCCGCTGATCCGAGCGGTCCCGGGGTCGCCGAGGGCGGTGAGGGCGATGCGGCCG
>NZ_CDWRCL010000268.1:0-5061 GCF_977927575.1 Frankia sp. CcCS3 | reverse complement strand
GAATGGCTGCCCCGATAAACTTCCCAAACAGGCCCTAGAGCCATCCTGGATCAACCTCCCAGCCGCGCTGCTGCGATACCGGTGTCAGGCCATGGCCCCCGAGCGGCGCAGCGAGCGGAGCACCTGCTCCTGTTGATGCGGGAGCAGCGCCGGATCGCGTGCGTCGAGCGCGCGCCGCAGCAGATCGTCCGCTCGAGTGTCCTCGCCGGCGGCACGCGCCACACCGGCGGCACGCCACAGGACCGGGCCGCTGTCCGGCGCCGCGTCCAGGACCGCCGCGGTCTCGTCGGATGCCTCCCTCGATCGGCCGAGCCGGGCCAGCGCCAGGGCGCGGGTCGCCCGCACTTCCGTGACGCCGGCGACGTCGGGAGCCAGCCGTGTCACCCGCTCGAGATCCTCCAACGCCGAAACGTCGTCCCCCAGTTCCACCCGCAGCTGTCCCCGCCCGGCAAGGGCGGCCTCCGATTCCGGAGCGATCGTCAGCACGGTCGAGAAGATGGCGGCAGCCCCCCAGGGCTGGCCGGAGTACCACAGCGCCCGGGCGAGGTCGGCCTGGACGCCGGAGTCGGCCGGCAGCCGCGCGGAAGCGGCCTGAAAATCTTCGATGGCCCGGCCGTACTGACCGCCGCGCAGCAGGAGCCGGCCGATGGCGGCCAGGGCACGGCCCGAACCCTCGGTGTCGGACAGCGATTCGTAGAGTTCGGCGGCCTCACGGTACCCCTGCTCCGCCTGCTCGGGTCGGGCCTGCGCCTCATCGAGCTCGGCCCGCAGGGCCAATGTCCGGGCCGTCGTCCGGGAGCCGTCCGGGCTGCGGAGCAACGCCTCGTCGACATGGCCGCGCGCGGCCACGACATCGCCGTCGGCGAAGCTCACCAGCGCGGCCTGGAGGAAATCGGCCGCACCAGCCGCACCAGCCGCACCAGCCAAGCGTCCCGCGACGGACCAGTCCGGGAAGGCCTCCTGCAGCGGCGGGATAAGGCGATCGTCGAAGAGCTCGAACCGCCGGGAACCCGAACGCCATTCACTGGCGAGGACATATCGCTCGACCAGTGCGTCGAGGAGGGCGGTGGGCATCCCGGCGGTCGTCTCGATGCCCTCGTCGACGGCCCCCCGCCGGCCGCGTTCGGTGATGAAGGTCCGGGTCAGCCAGGTGCGCACCTCCCCGTCGTCGAGGTCGTGTTCCCGGGCCACGGCCACGATCGCCTGGGGTCAGATACGCCCCGAGGATCATGCTCGCATCACCGGTCTCCGCCAGCTGGGCGCCGGTGACGGGTTCGGTGGCGGCGGGTTCGGTGGCGGGTCCGGCGGTGACGAGCGGGGAGCGCCAGATGGCCGTCGCCACGAGCTGGAGGTACGCCGGCTGCACCGTGCTGGCGACCAGAACGGACTCCGTCCCGGTAGCGTCCACCACACGGCTGGTGACAAGGCCGTCGACGCAGGCCTGGGCGACACCCGGCGGGAGGCGTCGGCCCGCCGCCCGCAACGGTTCGGTCAGCGCCGCAGTTGCCGAGCGCCGGTCCAACGGTCCGACGGCGACCCTGGCGATCGTCGAGCCACCGGCGAGGGTGTCCTCGTAGGGCGCGAGCGCGGCCCGGTGGTTACGCCGGATCACCAGCAACAGGTGCAGGTCCGGGAGGGCGGCCACGGCCTCACCGAGAACTTCGACGAACTGGGTGCGCAACGGGTCCAGATACGGCGAGTGGGGTACGAAGAAGTCCTCGAACTGGTCCACAGCGGCCAGGATCGGCCGCGCGGAGCCGAGTTGACGGTCACGACCGGCGGCGCCGTGACCGTGCCGCTTGCTCTGGATGGCGTCCACCAGCGACCAGGTGTCGGCGTCGCCCGCCCAACATCGCAGCAACGACTCCAGGTAGGGATTTCCGGTCGAGCGGACCAGGCCATCGTCCGCGTCCGGACCGACCGGTGGGCCCAGTCGACCGACCGGCAGCACGTCGGGGTCCGTCGAGACCAGATTCGGCAGCACGCCGGCCCGCAACAACGACGTTTTTCCGACCCCGGCCGGCCCGTGCAGGACGACCAGCCGACTTTCAAGCCATTTCGCGAGCAGGGCGTGCGCCGCGGCGCGGCGCCCGAAGAAAAATTCGGCGTCGGTCTCCTGAAAGGGCGTGAGGCCGACATAGGGATAATGGCGGGGAAGTACGGTGACCACCACTACCCCCGCGTCCCGGAATCGCTGGTCGGGTCAGGTCTTCCCCGCCTTCCTTCACAAGCAATGACCATCCTGGTAAACAAGGTAGTAAAAAGCCTCTCCCCGGCGAATCGACAGCACCCCTGACAGTACCCGTGAATGATATCCGACGCCGGGTCGCCGGAGTTCGGACGTACCACCCGAAAGCGCCTCCCGTGCACCGCGAGACGCGCACGACCGCCGAGCCGAGCGGACCCCCGCCCACGGGAGGCGTACCGCCGGTCGGTCATGGACTCAGTCCGCAAAGGACGGCACCGCCCGTCCGCCGTCAGTCGTGCGCTGCCGGCGCTCCGCGGGACAACAACCTAGTATGCGCTCGCGGCGAATGCCACAACGTCGGAGCTCCTCCCCCGCGGAAAGCCAGTCGATCGATCGCGACAGTGGTCGCCGTCACCGCCGGACGGACCCGGCGGTGACGCGCCGGCCCCGGCGCTTGACCCCTGACAAGGAAACCGCTGGGGTGGCGAGATGGTGCGGCGGGCCGGCGACGGCCGAGATGCGAGACCCTCCTCTCCGATAGGGTCGGGGTGTAGCATTAGCACGCGTCCGGATCGAATCTTTTACTCGGTGGGGCGCGGGCGCCGAGATGTCGCCGACCGCGCCCGGAATGCGGGGGTGCAGTGGCTTCGGTGGTGAAGGTCGATCCGGAACACGGACCGGGTCGAGGAGTTCCGACAGTCTGGGGCAACGTTCCCCAGCGGAACAAGAACTTCACCGGCCGGGACAGCCTGCTTGCGGACCTGCGCAGGCGGGTAACCTCGGACAGTCTCGACGTCACCGCCGTGCTACCGCATGCATTGCAGGGTCTCGGTGGTGTGGGTAAGACTCACCTTGCGATCGAGTACGCCTACCGCTATCAGGCGGAATACGACCTGGTGTGGTGGATCCCCGCCGACCAGCCGCTACTGGTCCGCTCCAATCTGGCCTCTCTGGCGCCGCGGCTGGGTCTGGCGGAGGCCGGGCCGCTGCGGGTCGAGGAGGCCGTCTCCGCGGTGCTGGACGCGCTGCGCCGCGGCGTGCCGTACCGGCGTTGGCTGCTTATCTTCGACAACGCCGACCAGCCGGAGACGGTCCACAGCCTCATGCCGCACGGCCCCGGTCACGTGCTCGTGACCTCGCGCAACCGGCGGTGGGAGAGCCTGATCGACACGCTGGAGGTCGACGTCTTCGCCCGGCGCGAGAGCCTCGAGTTCCTCCACCGCCGAGTCCCCGGCATCGCCGATGCCGACGCCGATCAGCTCGCCGAGGAACTCGGCGAGCTGCCGCTGGCCCTGGAGCAGGCCGGCGCGCTGCAGTTCGAGACCGGGATGGACGTCAAGGAGTACCTCGAGCTGCTCCGCACCGAGGCGGGGAAACTGCTCGCGGAGAACCCTCCGTCGGACTACTCCAGGCCGGTCGCGGCCGCCTGGAGCCTGTCGGTGAGCCGGCTCAGCGAGCAGGCGCCATTCGCCCTCGAGCTCCTGCGCCGCTGCGCGTTCTTCGGCCCCGAGCCGATTTCCCTGGAGATCCTCGACCGCGGCAAGTACATCCTCGGGTCCGAATTCGGCAGCGCC
This sequence comes from Frankia sp. CcCS3, assembly GCF_977927575.1. Taxonomy (NCBI): domain Bacteria; kingdom Bacillati; phylum Actinomycetota; class Actinomycetes; order Frankiales; family Frankiaceae; genus Frankia; species Frankia sp. CcCS3. The sequence goes on along the minus strand of NZ_CDWRCL010000268.1, from coordinate 1,299 downwards.
ATGCGGGACCGCCTCCTGGTGAGCCGGGCGATGCGGGAGCTCGGCCGCTACGCCCTCGCCCGCATTGACAACAGCCGCAAGACGCTGCAGGTCCACCGGCTCGTGCAGAAGCTCATCCGCAACGATCTGCCCCGCGAGGATCAGGAACGCATGCGGGACGAGGTGCACCAGCTGCTCGTCGCGGCCGACCCGGGTGAGCCGGATGACTCCGAAGCCTGGCCGCAGTACGACAAGCTGCTTCCGCACATCTTCCCGTCCGAGGTCTACCTGGCGCGGTCGGCGCCCACCCGCCAGCTGGTGGAACACATCGTCGGCTACCTTTACGGCGTCGGCGACTTCACCACCGGACTCGCCGAGGCCGACCGCACCCTGGAGCAATGGATCAAGGAACCGGGGGGTCGCGACCCCGACGTCCTGATCCTGCAGGGCATCAAGGCGGACATCCTGTGGGCGCTGGGCCGGTACCGGGAAGCCTATGATCTCCGGCGCCCGACGTTGGAGGCCATCACCGAGGTACTCGGTGCGGACCACGAGGAGACCCTCGTCATCCTCAACGGTCACGGCGCCGACCTGCGTGCGCGCGGCGAGTTCCAGGCCGCCCGTGAACTCGACGAGGGTACCGTGGCCCTGCACCGCCGTGTCTTCGGCGACGACGACAACCGTACGTTCAACGCCGTCAACAACCTGGCGGTCGACTACAGCCTGACCAGCTCCTACGCCGAAGCTCTCGAGACGGACCGGAAGAACCTCACCGACCGGCGTAACCTCTTCGGCCGTGACGACGCCCCGCAGGTGGTCTTCTCGCTCGCCACGGTCGCGCGCGACCTGCGGCAGGCCGGGCAGTATCTCGAGGCCAGGAGAACGGCGGAGCAGGCCTTCCTGCTCTACCGCGATCTCGTCAACCGTCGCGTCCTGCCGGAGGACCACGCGCATGTTCTCCTCCAGGCGAAGGACCTGTCGGTGGCTCGCCGGAAGGCCGGGGACTTCACCGAGGCCCTCGAACTCGCCGAGGAGGTGCACGGCCGGTACACCAACAGTCGGCAGTTCGGGTCGGAGCATCCGGACACCCTCGCCGCCGGGATCAACCTCGGGAACGCGCAGCGGGTCGCCGGCGATCCGGACGAGGCGACCATTCGGATCGAGAAGACCGTTCGCCGTTACCGGGACGTCCTCGGCCCGGACCATCCGTATACCTATGGCTGCGACCTCAACCTCGCCCTGATCCATCGCCAGCTCGGCCGGATCGACGAGGCGGAACGCCTGCTCAGGGATGCGCGCGCGGGCCTGACGAAGAGACTC
>NZ_CDWRCL010000267.1:0-5072 GCF_977927575.1 Frankia sp. CcCS3 | reverse complement strand
ACGCCGTGGAGTGCGGCATCAACCGGCTCAAACGCCACCGGGCGGTCGCGACCCGCTACGACAAGCTAGCCGTCCGCTACGAAGCAACAGTCACCATCGCCGCGATCAACGAATGGCTGCCCCGATGAACTTCCCAAACAGGCCCTAACGCCGATTTCCACGCAGGAGGTTCGGGGCAACCTCGTCAGGCGAAGTCGAAGTGCAGGGTCCGCCTGCTCCACCACGGGATGACCGTGTCGGGGATCAGCGGGGCCTGGGGTCAGGGGGCCTGGAATCCCGCGTTGGTCAGTACGGTGCTCGCCTTGTCGGACAGGATGAAGTTGACGAACGCGGTGGCGCCGGCGGCGTTGGGCGCGTTCTTCAGCGCGACGATCGGGTAGTCGTTGATCGTCTTGGCGGATTCGGGGAACTCGACGCCGTCCACCTTGCCCGCCGACGCCTTGACGTCCGTGCGGTAGACCAGCGCGGCGTCGACCTCACCGAGGGTGACCTTCGACAGTGCGGACTTGACGTCCTGCTCCAGGGTGACCGGGGCCAGGTTCACCCCGGCGGCGGCGAGCGCCTTCTTCGCGGCGGCTCCGCAGGGCACCTGCTCGGCGCACAGCGCGGCCTTCACCCCCGGCCTGGTCAGGGCGGGCAGGTCGGTGATGCCCTTCGGGTTGCCCTTCGGTACGGCGATGACGAGCTGGTTGCGGACGAAGACCTTGGGCGCGCCGACGTTGTCGCCGGCGTCGGTGACGGTCTTCATCGTGGCCGGGCTCGCCGCGGCGAACACGTCGTCCGGGGCGCCGGAGGTGATCTGCTGGGCCAGCTGCGAGCTGCCGGCGAAGGAGAAGGTCACCTTCGATCCGGGGTTCGCGGCCTCGAAGTCCTTGCCGAGCTGGGTGAACGACCTCGTCAGCGAGGCGGCGGCGAGCACCGTGACGGTCCCCTGTACTCCGCTCGCGGCGCTGCTGGCCGTGGCGGAGGGCGTCGCCGCAGCGCCGCCGTCGCTGCCGCCACATCCGGCGGTCGCGAGAAGCCCGGCGCCGAGTACCGCCAGGGCCGCCGTCTTCATCCTGCGAAATCTCACGTGTCCCGTTCCTCCACCCATTCACCCGTTGTCCTGTTTCCGCAGCCGCGGACCCTGTCGCTGAGCTAATCCGCAGATGCGAAACTCTGTGCATGATAGTTCCGCATCTGCACGGTGAACAGGCGGGTTGTTCCGTAGTGTGCTGATGCGCGGCCGGGGCCTGCGCCACGGCGACCGGAGCCCCGCTCGGCGGGCGGTGTCGAGAGCGGTGCCGAGGGCAGGGTCAAGAGCGGTGCCGAGCCGGTTGAGCCGGTCGTGCTCCTCGGGCAAGCCGCGGGGATGGCAGGCCGGGTTACGGCAGGACGTGGGTTACGCGGCAGGACGTGGGTTACGGCGGGCTGGGTTACGGCAGGACGTGGAAGGTCCGGTCGTGGTAGATGAGCGGGGACGCCTCCGGGTCGGTGTCCGCCTCAAGGACCTGGCCGATGATGAGGAAGTGGTCCCCGGCCTCGACGGGTGGCCGGGCGGAGCAGCGCAGCCACGCCCGTCCCCCGTCGAGCAGGGGCTCGCCGGTCGGCAGCCTGGTCCAGCGGGTCGGCGAGGCGAACCGGTCGATCCCGCTGCGGGCGAAACGCCGGGCGACCTCCTCCTGCTGGGAGGACAACAGGTTCACCATGAAGGTCTCCGTGACCCGCAGATGGGGCCACGACGAGGCACCGGAGGAGATGGCGAAGACCACCATCGGCGGTTCGGCGGACAGCGACGCGAGCGAGGTCGCGGTGAAGCCGACGGGTCCCGTGCCCGCGTCGGCGGTGATGACGGCCACGCCGGCCGGATGGCCGCGGAAGACGGTTCGGAACAGGTCGCCGTCGACGGCGCGCGCCCTGAGCGGACCCTGGGTCTGGCGAAGCGAGGCCGTCATGCTGGATGCTCCCGAGGTTCAGGCGACGAGTGAAGGTTCAGGTGACGAGCGCGCCGACGCCTTCCCGCCTCGGCGGATCAACCCTGCCGGGTGGGTCGTGGCGCGGTGGTCTGCTTCCCGCCTTCCGGTTCCGGTGCTGCCGTCGGCCGATGATCCACAGTACGGCGCGAGCTGCCGACGAGACGAACGACCGAAGAGTCAGTCACCCGGAGGACATCAGTTACCGGGGGAACAGAGGTCGCTGTCGTTGTGACCGAAGTCGACGTGGTGGCGACGGCACAGCCGCGGCTGGTCGCGACCGGTTACATAACCGGACACCTGCGCGTCCGCCGTGTTCCACCGGGTCGCCGCGGGTCGCCGTGCGGGTTTCGAACCAGCGGGCCAGGAACCGGGTGGACACGTAGGCCAGGGCGGCGGTCTGCGCTACCCCGACGAGGGTGCACCGGGTCGTCCGGGTGAGCCCCGCCGTCCCGACGGGCCCGCGCGTCAGCCGTCGGCGAGGGATCTCCGGTCCCGGCGCAGGGGATGATCGGGCGGGATCTCCACGACCACGATCGGGACGCCGTCCGGATCCTCGATCCACATCTCGTCGAGTCCCCACGGCTCACGCCGCGGCTCCCGGGTGATGACGACACCCGCCGCGTTCAACCGGGCGTGTTCGGCCGCCAGGTCACGCACCTGCAGCCAGAGCCGCGCCGTCCCCACCGGTTCCCCGCCCGCGCCCACCGGCCGTGCCGGGCGCGGCGAGCGCCCGGACACCTCCAGCAGGCCCTGGCCGAGGAAGAACACCAGCCCGGGTTCCTCCGGCGGCCCGAATTCGCGGTAGACCGCCAGCCCGAGGGTCTCGCGGTAGAAGCGGTGACTGCGTTGCGGATCCGTGGGCCGGAGCAGGATGCGGCTGCTGAGAACCTCCACCCGGCCAGTCTGCCCCGTCCGCGGACCGCCGTCGTCGACCACCGGGGGCGGTGACGGGGAGCAGGCCGCGGTCGGCTCCGGTTCCCCACGAGCGCGCGACGAGCGCGCGCAACGCGTTGACGGCCGTCCAGGTCCGGCGTCAACCGCCGCGCAGCGTCCTGGTGATCCCGGCGGCGACCGTCGTCGCGAGCGCCCAACCGGCGGCGATGAGGAAGTAGGCGAACCAGACCGTCGCGCCGCGCGGGGTGAAGTGCTGCTCCTGCCCGAAGTCGATGAGGGGCAGCAGCAGGTCGAGGGTGTAGACGGGGGCGCGGAAGGCCGACGCGGCGGTGTCGTCGACCGGCGCCGGCGGCCGTAGGTCGAACAGCACGCTGCCGGCCACCACCAGAAGCGCGATCCACGAGGCGGCCCGCACCGGGCGGAATCCGTATCCCACGAGCAGGTCCTGCAGGTGGCTCCATATCTTCGCCGCCGGCGCCAGAGTCTCGCGTCGATGCCGTTGTTTCGCGAGCAGAACCATCCGTGCGTCGGCGTCGTGGCCGTGCGCCCGGTAAGTGGCCGCGAGCTGTTCGTACACCTGCGGCCGGTAGCCGCTGGGGTCGAGGCGCAGCCACTGCCGCCGCTCGTCGCCTTCCCCGAACGTACCGAGGCTGTCGTAGCGCAGCCCGTCGAGGCGCAGCACGGCGGGCCAGGTCGCCGGATCGTCGCGCAGCAGGCCGATCACGCCGTGGCTGAGATCCACGGCTCCCCGAGGCACCGCTGCCGGGAGAAGTACCAGCTCCCGGGCCGTGAGGTGATGGGCGTTCAACGCGATCGAGCCGCTGTTGCCGGCGCTGTTGCCGGCACCGTGGCCTGGGCCGCAGTCAGGGCCGCGGTCAGGGCTGTCGTCGCCGGGGCGCGCGCCGTCCAGGCGGGCTCCCTCCAGGCAGACCCGGCTGCCCACCTCGGCGTAGGCGATGCTCACCGTCCCTTGGGCGTGGAACCCCTCACAGCAGTTGAGCATTGCGGCGACCTTCAGGTCGAATGCCGCCAGCGCGGTGCCCGTGGGACTGCTCAGGTGGGCTCCCTCCAACCGTACCGATCCGCCCACGACAGCGTTGTTCAGCCTCAGCTCCCCGTCGCAGCGCAGGGCCGACAGGTACCGGCCGTCCGGTGAGGGGCCACCGAGGAGGTCGTCCTCGACGTGCAGCCGGGTTGCGTCGAGGGCGGAGCCGGGGCCCTCGAAGCGGGCGCCGGAGAGCAGCAGCGCTCCGTTGATCCAGGTGCCGACCAGGATGACCGGTCCGCGGGACCGGCAGTCGAAGAGCCGGAGGTTGCCCTCGATGACGGCGTTCGACGCGAGGATTCCGCGGAAGTGCGTACCGGTGAGATCGAGCTGGCGGGTTTTCGCCCCGTACAGATTCACCCGATGGTCGAAGACGCAGTCCCGCAGCCGGACCGGACATCCAAGGACGCTGTGGGAGAGGTCGAGCTCGCCGACGATCCGGGCGCGGGTGAGGCGCAGCGCCGCCGACGGCCCAGGCTCGCCGTCGTCCGTCCCGAGCAGCAGATCGCGCAGGACGACCGCCCGGACGACCCGGTCCGTCCGGTCCGCCAGATCCACCCGGCGTCCCAGCGCAAAAGCATCCCGGATCTCCTGCTCGACGACGGTGAATTCCCGGGTGGTCACCGCCCGGCCGTCGCCCGACCGACGTGCGCCGAGTCGAGCAGGCCGGGGTCGGGGGAGACTCGGTGTGGCGCGCATCGAAGCGGCGTCGGGTCCATTCGCGAGGTTCGGGCCGGCATAGTGCCCATAATTGCCGGCTTCCTTGTCCTGCGGCAGGCTTTGGCGTCCGATGAGGTCCGGCCGGCTACCTGCCGCGGCAGCCCAGGGCGATGCCGCGATACCCGTGGGATGACACGCCCGTGGGATGTTGTCGGGGGTGTGGAGGATGCTCGGCAGGCCGGTCCGCGCCCAGGTTCCCACGGCCCGGTCGTTCCCGCTCCCGGCGGGGGGGAGGTGTCCCTGCGCCGCGCGCCGCGCGCCGCGCGCCGTCTGGAAGGTGTGTCCCGCGTTGGCCGTCACCGAGCACGAACAGCGTTCGTCGCCTGCGTTCCTGGATGCTGGCGGGCACCGACCGGGCACAGCGGCATGCCGGCCCGCATGCCGCGCCGTCCGGCGAGCACAGGCTGCACCCGTGGTGGCGGGTGATGTGCCTGACCGGTGTCGACTACTTCTCCACG
>NZ_CDWRCL010000266.1:0-5075 GCF_977927575.1 Frankia sp. CcCS3 | reverse complement strand
CGAGGAGCACGGGCGCGGACGGTGCGGGCGCTTCGAGCGTGGCGGTCTCGGCCGGCGTGCACTGGACGGCGGTGGGCCTGGTTACCGCGGGCTCCACCGTGGTGGTCTCGGCCGCCAGGGGGTCCGCCATGGCATATATCGTCCCGGACCAGCCTGCTTGGCCTTATACATGGCCTCGTCGGCGGCGCGCAGCAGCCGCCCGGAATGGCTGGGCCGGCTGACGGCCAGCGCTACTCCGATGCTTGCGGCGACGCAGACTTCGTAGCCGTCGACGAGAATCGGTTCCCGTACCGCGCGGATGACCCGACCGGCCATGGTGCGAGCGGCGATTTCGTTCGCGCGCCGCAGCAGGATCCCGAACTCGTCGTCGCCGAACCTCCCGGCGACATCGTCGGGGCCCAGCACTGTTCGGATCCGTCCACCGATGACCTGCAGCACCCGGTCGCCGGCCGCGTGGCCGAAGGTGTCGTTGACCGGCTTGAAGCTGTCGAGGTCGATGAACAGGACCGCGACGCCCGCAGCCGCGGCGAGGGCATCCTCGAGCTGCTCCTCGAAGGCGGTCCGGTTACACAGCCCGGTGAGTACATCATGGCGCGCCTGATAGCCGAGCTGGTCCAACAGCTGCTTCCGTTTACCGACCGCATGGCAGGTGATCAGCACCTCGCCGGATCCGTCCCGGGTGGACAGGCGGCGGGTCGCGACGTCGAACCACCGGGGTGTGCCGTTCGCCGCCGTCATCCGAATGTTGAGCAGGGACCCGGCAGCGGGGTTTTCGATCAATCGTACGAGCCGGTGCGCGTCGTCCGGGTGCACCAGATCCGCGACCCTGCGCCCGAGCCAGGCCTCCCGGGAATGGCCGAGTAACGGGACGATCGCGGGGCTGATGAACGTGAGCCGTCCGGTGAGGTCGGTTGTCAGCACGATGTCATGGGCCGCCGCGAACAACGCGCACAGCCCGGCCCGGGAACGCCGAGCCGCCGCCTCCCGCAGCAGGCCGACGAAGATGATGCTTAGGGGACGTAATGAAGTAACAAATACGTGATCGAGAGCATCATCGCAGGTTACAGGCCTGTGGAGGGTTCGAAACGCGCAAGTTATTTCATTTCGACTCCTTAGGACCGACGTCAGCGTGAAGGCCAGCAACGTCAGATTCCGTTGGTTCCGTCGGGCCCGGAGGTCGGCGTTCAGCGAGTCCGTGGCCTGCCGGAAGTAGGTCAGGTACCCCGTCGTCGGCTGCACCGCCGTGATGTTTGTGATCCTCTTGCCGTTCTCGGTTGTCTCCCAGATCCGCGCACCGCCACGCTGGGCTTGGGAGCGGGAGAGATCGGCGGTCGAGAGGACCTGCCGACCCAGCATGCCCGGCTCGGTGGAGGCGATTGGTACCCCGTCCGGGCCGACCGTCGACATGCTGCCCCGGCCGACCCCGAGCAGGGCCGCGATCCCGTTGGTGAACTGGAGGTTGGACTCCTCGGTGGACACGGAGACCAGGACGGCCCAGGGCCGCGGACGGCCGACGGGAACCACCGTTGCTCTGACGCGGCCATCGTGGAGGGCGAAGACGGGGGACACGGCGGGAACCCCGGACCAGGAAGCGGACCAGGCCTGCCCCAGGTCGGTGGGGACTATGGAGTTCCCCCGTGGATAGGAGGCCGTGGTATGGCCCGCGGTGTCGAGTAGCGCAACCACCCGGATGACATCGCCGGAGTGGGCGATCTGGAGCTGCGGGAGCAGGGCTTCGTTCCCCAGGGGGTCACCGGGCTGGAAGGGCGTCCGATCGGCCGCGGACTGCATAGCCGCCGGGTTGTTGACGATCGCCGCCCACTGCGCGAGCCGCTCGACCAGCTGGGAACGTTCGTTGAGGCGGTCTATCTTCTCCCGGCTCAGCAGATCGGAGCCTGTCCAGATTGCCATGGTACCGAGGACCGCAACCGTGAGTAGTCCGACGATCAGTGGGTGGATGAATCGCCGCCGGAGTCGCGATCCGGCCCGGGCCGCTGAGGTTCTGATTGCGGCCGTGACTCGTCCGGGTGCTTGCCGCCCACCGATTCGGCCACCTCTGATCATCTATATGCCCCGTCCGACAACCGTGCCCGGACTCGACGGATCTTACCGTGAGTGAAGACTTTCTGTTTTCCGTGCCGTCGAATCATCCCGGTAGTGGGTGAGCATACGAGTATCTGTGCCACGAGTTTCACCGGCCGCTGCCCGTGACAGAACTCCACCGCTTGCGCCGACACGGACCGGCGTATTGGGCTGGGTGACCCGGCGCGTCCGTGGGATGGAGGAGATTGCCGAACGAAGATGATTCGACTACTAGAAGTGTCGTTCCGAATACTTTAAGGCTTGGATGGTCAGTCGGCAGGCGACATCAACTCGACTATGGGTTACTATATATAACGCTAGGTGCTGTCGGTCGGGGTTGGGGAGCTGTGATGTTGGTACCTTCCGCGACCGGCCCCCGCATGCTTCTCGTTCCCTTCGGCATTATTCAATACTCTCCGTAACACCTGGCCGGTCTAGCCCGATCGAGTATCGCGGAAGATGATCATCTGGTCACCGCGTGCGTTGCTCGAGCCGGCGGAGCTTCGCGGCGGCGGGACCGCCGGGTGAATTAGGAGCGCGTGACCGCCCCTGCCCGCCTCGCCGGCTCCTCGTCGAGGCGTCGGACAGGGCGCGGGGCGGCTTGGTCGAGCGGTGCGTCGGCTGCTTCCGATCCGCTCCGCCGGTGCCTGGCTTAACGGGAAACGGCATTCTCGCCCGGATGGCGGTCCGGAGATTCACCGCGCCTCTGGTGGGCCGGAGCGTGCGGATTTCTTCGCCTGGGCGTGGCTACCGGTCGATTACCCGGTTCTCGATCCGGCCCGGCGCCCGGACATCAGGGCGCGACGACATCGTCCCGGCGTTGGATACCGAATGTGTAAACACCTTTGGGCGCAATAGCCGGACGCCGGCCGGGAACAGCCCACCTGTTCAGGGCACCCGGCATGGATCGTTTCTGGTCCGCCGTGGGCTTTCGCCGCGGGAGCGGATCTTCTTCGGTACGGCCGTGATCCGCACGGCCCCACCGAGCACACGGCCCCACCGAGCACACGGCCCGTGGATCCGGCGAGAGCGCGCGATGCGACTGGTCCGACGCGGCCAGGAGTGGCACGCTTCACACCAGTGCCGACGGGCCGTGCTCGATACGGTCCCGCTCGAACGCGGCCCGGTCGATGTGCGGCACTGTCGATGTGCGGCACTGTCGATGTGCGGCACTGTCGAGGCCGATGTGCGGCCCGGCCGAGAGGAGGGCCGGTGATCTCGCCGACCACCGTCAACCGGACAACGGCGGTTCCCGGGACGTGTTCGTCCCGGACCCATGAGGTGACGAACCAGCCTCCGCCCCTTGTGGGGCACGATGCGGCGGCCGATCCGGCGCTACTGGCGGCCCTCGCGCGGGAGGGGGCCGGCTGGCATGCGGACGATCTGCATCGACTCGGTCGGTTGGCCGGCACCGAGGAGGCCGCCCGCCAGGCCGACGAGGCGAACAGGTTCCCGCCGCAACTGCGCACTCATGATCGTTATGGGTTTCGCGTCGACGAGGTGGACTTCCATCCCTCCTGGCACGCCCTGATGGAGGTCGCGGTACGGGAGGGCCTGGCCGGGGCGCCGTGGGCCGACCCGCGTCCCGGCGCCCATGTCGCCCGCGCCGCGGACATCCTGGTCTGGGGCACCGTCGAGCAGGGCCATCTGTGCCCGGTGTCGATGACCTACGCCGTGGTGCCGGCGCTGCGCGCCGCCCCGGAGCTCGCCGCCCGCTACGAACCGTTGCTGACCAGCCGCGTCTACGATCCGGGTTTGCGCCCACCCGAGGGCAAGGCCGGCCTGCTGGCGGGCATGGGCATGACGGAGAAGCAGGGTGGCTCGGACGTCCGTGCTAACACGACGACGGCGACGCCGGCGGGCGACGGGACCTATCGGCTGCGGGGGCACAAGTGGTTCACCAGCGCCCCGATGAACGACGTCTTCCTGGTCCTGGCCCAGGCCCCCGGTGGCCTGTCCTGCTTCTGGGTGCCACGGGTGCTTCCGGACGGCGCCCGCAACACCTTCCGCATCGCGCGGCTGAAGGACAAGCTCGGTAACCGTAGTAACGCCAGCGGCGAGCCGGAGTTCGACGACACGGTCGGTTGGCTGGTCGGCGAGGAGGGCGCAGGGGTCCGGGCCATCATCGAGATGGTGGCGATGACCCGGCTCGACGCCAGCCTCGGCTCGGCGGCGGGGATGCGTGCGGCCGTCATGGCGGCCGCCCACCACGTACGTCACCGACGCGCGTTCGGGAGACTACTCATCGATGCTCCGCTGATGCGCAATGTGCTCGCCGATCTTGCCCTGGAGTCCGAGGCCGCGACGACCCTGGTGCTTCGGGTGGCGGGCGCGGTTGACCGGGCGGCCCGTGGCGATCGTCAGGAACGAGCGTTCAGACGGTTGGCGATCGCCGTCGCGAAGTACTGGGTGTGCAAGCGTTCCCCGGCGCTGGCCGCCGAGGCGCTCGAATGCCTGGGAGGTAACGGCTACGTGGAGGAGTCCGGGATGCCGAGGCTCTACCGCGAGGCGCCACTGAACGGTATCTGGGAGGGCTCGGGCAACGTCAACGCGCTCGACGTGCTGCGCGCGGTCACCCGGGAACCGGCCAGCCTCGCCGCCTTCGCCATGGAGATCGACGCGGCACGTGGCGCGGACCGCAGGCTGGACGCGGCCTGGGCCCGGTTGCGCGGTGTCCTCGACCGGTCCGAGGACGCGGAGTTCGCCGCCCGGCGCATCGTTGAGCGACTTGCCGTCGTCCTGCAGGGCTCCTTGCTGGTGCGCTACGCCCCGGGCGCCGTGGCCGACGCGTTCTGCGCCACGAGAGTCGCCGGTGAGGGGGGACTGGCCTTCGGCACCCTGCCTGATGCCGCTGATGTGCCAAACATTCTCGGCAGAATTCCACCGATGGGAGCCTGAGATGATTCGCTCGGTGTTTCCTGACCTTGGCGGATAGGTACTAGAAACTCTCCGTAATCAACGCTGCGCCATCAGGTGGGGGATGTGCACCTAGT
>NZ_CDWRCL010000265.1:0-5102 GCF_977927575.1 Frankia sp. CcCS3 | reverse complement strand
AGCGCGATACCAATAGACGATCATGAGAGGGCCAGTTCGATCACAAGATCAGCGACAGATCCCCCCAGCTGGTCCCGGCGACGAGGCGCGGCTGACCCCACCGGCCGTCCACGTGACGCACGCGCTGAGGATCGAGGGGCCCGGCCTGCGCGAGGCCACGACGAAGGACCTCGCACCGGGTGAGTCCGAGGACCTCACGGTGACCCTGCAGCCGGGTACTTACTAGCTGGACTGCCCGGTCGGCAACCACGAGTCGCTGGGTATGAAACTCGGCATCACGGTGTCCTGAGCCGTCCGCGCCATCTGGTGGAGTCGGCTGACGCCCACGTCAGCGCGCCGCTCACCGGCCGGCGCCCGCGACGTTCCGCGCCTCGCGGCCGCAGGCGGGGCGTGTCATTCATTGACGAGATGGCTATAGTTCGACACCATCCAACTTCAGTTGGTAATCAATCGGCGGAGTGCCGGCTGGTCCTCCGTCCAGCCATCCCGACCCGATCCGTTGCCAGGATCCTGGCGACCGAACCCGTGCTATGGCGCCCCGGCGGCCACGACGACGGTCGGGAAGGCCTGACCAGGGAGGTCGGCCGTGCCGAGCAACCGGAGAACATTCGTACACCTGGCGGTCATGGCCGGAGCCACCGCACCGTTGTCCCTCACCGGGCTTCCCGTGTCTCTCACCGGGCTTCCCGCGGCGCTGGCGGCGCCGGTTCCAGGACCACGACCTGACCCACACCAGACGACGCCGGCCGGGGTCGGCATCCCCGGACCAGGCAGTCCCGGCTGGCTGACCAGTGGTAACAGCCGCGGGCTCTACGCCGGTTACTGGGTCAGCGGCGCGTACAGCACCACGGGCTTCCTCTGGCGCGACGGCACCGTGCATGTCCTCAACGGCAGCACGGCACCGAAGACGGTGACCGAGGACGGCGTAGTCATCGGCGATTTCGTCAGCCACTACGACCGGCAGGCGTTCCGGCTGGAACACAGAAACCCCCAGCCCCAGCGTCTGGGCTACCTCGGCGGCACCCAAACGGCCGGCGGCTACAGCAGCACCGCGGCGGCGGTCAACCGCGCCGGGGTCATCGTCGGCACCAGCACCACCAACGCTGGTACGTTCCATGCCTTCCGGTGGGCGGACAGCCACCTGCAGGATCTGGGTACGCTCGGCGGCCCGGGCAGCTCCGCCGTCGCGGTCACCAGCGCCGGTGCCATCGCCGGCAGCAGTGACACCGCCGCCGGCCCGTCCCACGCCTTCCTCTGGAGGAGAGGCACCCTGCACGACCTGGGTACCCTCGGCGGCCCGTCGAGTTCCGCGGTGGCCGCGAACGACGCCGGGCAGATCGTGGGCTACAGCGACACGGCCGACGGTCACACCCACGCCTTCCGCTGGGAACGCGGTCGTCTGATCGACCTCGGCACGCTCCCCGGCGACACCGATTCCTCGGCGATCGGTATCAACAACGTCGGCCAGGTCCTCGTCCGGAGCCGCGGCTCGTCGAGCCGTGCATTCGTCTGGCAGCACGGCCAGCGCGCGACCATTAGCGTGCCCACCGGCGACCTCGAGGTGACCGCCATCAACGACCGGGGAACCGTCGCCGGCACGGCGAACGGGCACGCGTTCCGTTGGCGCAACGGCCGCTTCACCGATCTCGGCACGCTGGGCGGGCCGTACAGCTACGCGAGCGTCATCACCCCCACCGACGTCGTCCTCGGTTCCTCAGTCCCGGCGGACTCCCCGATTCCGCTCGCGACCTTCTGGCCGGCCCCCGGCCCCCGGCCGCTGACGCGACCCGCGAGGCGTTTTCGGTCAGGATGGACGATGTCGGACGGATGGAGACCTCGCCGGCACGGCGGACCGCCGGCACCAGCACGGACGACCCGACGGAGGATCATCATGAGCGAGTCCGAAGACATCGCGGTACACACCCTGCCCGGCCACGTCGCCGTCGTCGAGGTCCGCCGTCCGCCGCACAACTTCTTCGACGTGCGTCTGATCCAGACCCTCGCCGACATCTATGACAAGCTCGACGCCGACTCCGACGTCCGTGCCGTCGTGCTGTGCTCCCAGGGCAGGAACTTCTGCGCCGGAGCCGACTTCTCCGGCGCGAGTGCGGCCGAGGCGATTTCGGCGGATGAGGGGGCGCCGGCCCTTTACCGCGAGGCGCTACGGCTATTCGCCTCCCCGATACCGGTCGTGGCCGCGGTGCAGGGCAGCGCGGTCGGCGGCGGGCTGGGGCTCGCGCTGTCCGCGGACTTCCGGGTCGCGAGCCCGGACAGCCGCTTCGCGGCGAACTTCTCCCGGATCGGGCTGCACCAGGGCTTTGGCATCTCGGTGACCCTGCCGGCGGTCGTCGGCCGGCAGAAGGCGCTCGACCTACTCTACACCGGTCGCCGGGTCGGTGGGCAGGAGGCGTTCGCCATCGGCCTCGCCGACCGGCTCGTGCCGAACACCGAGCTGCGGGAGGCCGCGGTGGCGCTGGCCGGTGAGATCACCGCCGCCGCGCCGCTGGCCGTGCGCAGCATCCGGGAGACAATGTGGGCGGATCTCGTCCCCGTCATCCGGGCGGCCACCGAACGGGAAACCGCCGAGCAGGCCAGACTGCGGGCCACCGAGGACTTCGCCGAGGGGGTGCGCGCCTCGACGGAGCGCCGCGAGCCCCGTTTCACCGGCCGCTGAGTGGTCCGGGCGGGCCGGTCCTCGGGGACTTCCGGGCGGGCGGGACGAGCCACCGGTCAGGCCTGGCCGCGGGCCACCGCCTCAGCCGGTGAGGAACCGCCCGCCTAGATAGGCCTCGGCCAGCTCGCAGCTGTCCCGAGCGTACTCGGTGACGCTCGGGACCGCGTCCGAGTGCGGATGGGTGCCCAGCCAAGCCACCAGGAGCAGCCGGCGCAACAGGACGAAGGTGGGGATCATTGCCACGTCGTCCGCGGTGAGCGGGCGCTGGCGCTGGTAGGCGGCCAGCCAGGCGGCCACCAGGTCGCCGGCCTCGTCGAGGTGCTCGATGAAGGACAGCGACGCGGCGAGATCCCAGAGGTACCAGCCGAAGCCGCAGTCGTCGAAGTCGATCACACAGACGTCCCCGGTGGACTCGTCCCGGGGTACCAGGAGGTTCGCCAGCCGCATGTCGGCGTGGACGAGCCCGAACCGGTCCAGCCCGGTGCCGAAGGCGGCCAGGCGTGCCTCGATGTCGGCCGCGGCCCGGCTCAGCAGGCCCAACGCCGCGCGGCTGTCCCCCCGCGGGCCGGGGCCGCCGGCCAGCCCGATGATCAAGCCCTCCGACCAGCTCCCCCACCGGCCAGCGTCGCCGAGCATGCTCCGCCAGGTCCACTCGAAGCGGGCGAAGGTAGCCGGGCGGGACCACTCCCGCGCGTGCCGATGCAGCCGCGCGGTGATGTCCCCGAGCTGCCCGAACGCGCCGCGCAGGGACGTGGGGTCCGTCGGTTCCGGTGAACGTCCGTCGACCCATTCGAACAACACGGCGTGCCGCTCGGCACCACCCGGCCCAGCGGGATCCGGCGAGGCGGGATCCGGCCCAGCGGGATCCGGCGAGGCGGCGCTCGGGGGGAGGGCGCCGGTCGCGGCCACGGTCGCCACGGGCCCACCCGCCATCGTCGGCACGACCGGCGGCGTCACGACCACGCCGTCGGCGCGCAGGGCAGCCACCCACGCCAGCTCGCCGTGAATCTCGACGAGAGTGTGGTACCCGGGCCGGTGCAGCCGCAACGCCCAACGCCGGCCGGTCGCCGGGTCGTCCACGCGGTAAGTGACGTTCTCCGAGACATGCAGCAGGCTCGCCCGCGGCGACGGGCCGAGATCGTAGGCGGCGAGGACGTCACCGAAGACGCCGTCCAGCCCCACCAGCCCGTCAACGGAGGTCGCGCTCACCGTACGACCGCCGGTCCAGGCGAGATGGCGCCTCCGTGGGAGGACGTGACCCCGCGTACGGTTCCGGCCTGCTTGAACCCTTGCTTGAACCCTGTTTCACCAAGGGAAATGGTCCGCATCCATCTTGTTTGCCGGAGTCGGCGGGCCGCCGTCAAGGAACCGGGCCCGGCCGCACCCACCGTCGAAACCCACCGTCGAAGAACCAGCGCCACGGCGCGGCGCCTCCACGAACACGGCCGCGCTGCGGCCGACGCCGTGCTGTTCTGCACCCCGCAGTACGCAGGCGCACTACCGGAAGCTTCAAGAACCTGATCGACTGGACGATCGGCGGCGGGGTGAGCCCATCGCGGTCCACCGGCGACCGACCCGGACGGCCGACCACCGATGGGCCCGCGATTGGGACACCGACCTTCCCTCCCTCGCGCCCTGCGCGGCGTCTCACCCGGACAGGTGACCCGCCGCGGCCGGACACGTCAGTTCGGGATGGGCTGGCAGTTGGGTTGCGGGATGGGCGGGTAGGGAGGGCAGGGCGGTCCGGGCGGCTGGCAGCCCGCGCCGGTGGTGAGCAGACCGAGCGTGACGGCGGCTCCGATGGTCACCAGAATGCGACGGACACCGACAGCTCGCCCGGTTCTTCTCTTAACGGGTCGACGCATATTTGAACCTCTCTCGCGTCTCTCACGTGTTCTCCGATCCGCTATTCCCTACCAGAACTTCCCCACTCAATGACAACGGCGCGCCGAGCCCTTCGATTCCGTTTCACGTTTATGTATTCCCGTCCGGATTATCGGGCCGCGCATCGGGCGGACGGCCGGGCCGGTGAGAACCCGATGCGGTTGGCACCGGAACACCCTGCCCGCCCGGCCATCGATGACAATATTCATCAAGATGGGAGAACCGATACATCTGTGCCGAACCAGCGAAAGTCCGGGCGGCGGCCACGCCTGCCGTTGACCGGCGTCGACAGCGGTCGCCTGCCGTTGACCGGTGTCGACAGCCGTTGACCACTTTTGACACCGTTGACCATCGTCCGGGAGGACCATTCCAGCGGCCGGTCCTTGCCCGGGAGTACGGGCCGGGTGACCGGCTGCGCCCACATCACCGGGGGTGCCCGCAAGGGGTATCCGCATACCCCGGATGGGCTCATGTTTCCAGTCCGGTGGAGATGTTCCCGTAGGACCTGGCCACCCGGCGTACCGGGCCCCTAGGGGGACGTAAT
>NZ_CDWRCL010000264.1:3358-5833 GCF_977927575.1 Frankia sp. CcCS3 | reverse complement strand
TACGTGAATGTTTACAGGGAGTTCGCCGACACTGGTGCCTTATCGCTGGGTTGATAGGAGGAGCGCATGGCCTAAATTCTACGAGTAGTCCAGGGCGCCTGCAAGGCATCTCGTGATTTCGTGAATATTTCGCTCCTGAACCGTCCCGGTCTCTAAAAAACTCGGGGCGGTGCATTTTTCGTTTTTTGCTCATTATGAGAATCTGCCGACCATCGCAATATGTTATGCCGCCCACTGCTAAGGAGTCGAAATAAAATAACTTGCGCGTTTCGAATCCTCCACAGGCCTGTGACCTGCGATGATGCTCTCGATCACGTATTTGTTACTTCATTACGTCCCCTAAGGAGAAATTCGGAGCGGACACGGTCCCGACCAGCGCGTTCAACCCGCGGACCAGCAGCGACCGTACCGTGATTTTGGTGTGGCCGAACGCCGCGCCCTGCTTGCCTGGTCCGTAGACCCGCCGCTGGCAGGAGCGGAACCAGCACTCGAGGCCGACGATCCCGTCGGGCTCGTTCGTGGGGATATTCGTGACTATGAAGCTGACCGCGAGGGCGTGGTCGGCCACGCCCTCGGGAGCCAGCGTCAGCTGGCCCTGCCCCGCCAGGGACCGGCGCCGTCGGCGCCGTCCCGCCCGCTTCGTGGCCGGCTTCCGCGACGACCCGGTGCTGCGTATACCCGTCACCTGACGGGTGCCTTTCGTCTGGGATGTCGTGTTGGTGTGGTGGCCCCTATGCTCCCTGCGCGACAGGCACCCGTTCACGTCCCACGGGTCAACAGTCGACCACCATCCCCGCCCTACTGGCGGATCTAGGTCTGAACGCCTCCGTAACGGTCCAGCCGCGGACTATTACGGAAGACAGCAGCACCCAGGCGTAGACCGGATCACGGCGACGCCGCCGCGGCCCGGAACGCCGAACAACCGGTCACCTAAGAGCGATCGTGAGGTTGGGTGTGGTGGCCACGCGGACGTCGTCCATGGTGACGCCGGGCGCGGTCTCCCGCAGGATCAGGCCGATGCCGGGCTCGATGTCGATCACTGCCAGGTCGGTGATGACGCGATGCACACAGGCCTGTCCGGTCAGCGGCAGCGTGCACTCGTCGAGGAGCTTGTGGCTGCCGTCCCGGGCAACATGCTCCATCATCACGACGACCCGCCGGGCACCGTGGACTAGGTCCATGGCGCCGCCCATGCCCTTGACCATCTTTCCGGGGATCATCCAGTTGGAGAGGTCCCCGGCGGCGGACACCTGCATAGCACCCAGGATTGCGACGTCGACGTGCCCGCCGCGGATCATGCCGAATGACGTCGCTGAGTCGAAGGTGCTGGCTCCGCGCAGGAGCGTGACGGTCTGTTTGCCCGCATTGATCAGATCGGGGTCGACCTCGTCGTCGTAGGGGAAGGGGCCGACGCCGAGGAGTCCGTTCTCGCTGTGCAAGATGACCGTGACACAGGGTGGGAGATGGTTCGCTACCAGGGTCGGCAGGCCGATGCCCAGATTGACGTACTGGCCGTCGGTCAGCTCGGCGGCCACCTGTTTAGCCATCTGCTCGCGGGTCCAGCTCATCGGGAACTCACCGTCCTCTTCTCGATCCGCTTTTCGGTGGTGGGGACGTGGACGACGCGCTGCACGAAGATGCCGGGGGTGTGGATTTCGGCCGGGTCGAGCTCGCCGGGTTCGACGAGCTCCTCCACCTCGGCGATCGTCACCCTGCCCGCGGCGGCGCACAACGGGTTGAAGTTCGCGGCGCTCCCCCGGTATATGAGGTTGCCATGCCGGTCGCCCTTCCAAGCATGGACCAACGCGAACTGGCAAACGATCGCCCGCTCCAGCACATAGCGGACCCCGTCGAATTCCCGGGTCTCCTTCGACGGCGACGGGAGCGCAACGCCACCGGCCCCGTCATACCGCCACGGCAGACCGCCGTCGGCAACCTGGGTCCCCACCCCCGCCGGAGTATAGAAAGCCGGGATCCCCGCCCCGCCGGCCCGCAGCCGTTCGGCCAGCGTCCCCTGGGGAATGAGCTCGACCTCCAATTCCCCGCCGAGGAACTGCCGCTCGAACTCCCTGTTCTCCCCCACATAGGATCCGATCAGGCGATGGATGCGGCCGGCGTCCAGGAGCACACCCAGCCCCCAGCCGTCGACCCCACAGTTGTTACTGACGATTTCGAGATCGGTGACATTGGCGTTCAGCAACGCCTCGATCAGCGTGCTCGGGATGCCGCACACCCCGAACCCACCCACCGCCAACGATGCTCCGTCACGGATATCGTCGATCGCCTTAGCTGCACTTGGGACGACTTTGTCCACTGTTCGCCCACCCCTTCTCTTGCCGCCGATCCCGCGTTGGCGTGCAGGAACACGACCGACATTCGATCATTCCGATCTTCGCCCCGGGCCCGATCGCTGAATCGACCAGCAGGAAGACCGACGGATAGTGCGCGCCGGCTCAAATCGGTGCGGTCAGGGGA
>NZ_CDWRCL010000264.1:0-2676 GCF_977927575.1 Frankia sp. CcCS3 | reverse complement strand
TTTCATTTCGACTCCTCAGCGTGTGCGCCCGTCATGACAGAATTCCTACCTGCCGTCCAGCGGTGGCCGCGATGGGGCGACGGTCGCACCTTCCGGCGATTCCGCGGGCCGGACTCGCCTCCACGTCAGGAGTGGGACCCGGATGTCCGAGGCGTCCTCGTCCTCCTGCGCCGGGCAAGACAGTGTCAACGTGTCCCCTTGCAGCGTGAAATCACGAACCAGGTCCTCTCCGATCCACCTGGGAACAGATGCTGCCCGCACCCGGTGAATGACCTGCCTGCCAGTTAGGTGGTAAGACCCGCAGTACCCAAAGAACGAGGTGCTCATGGAGATCGACTCGACATCGACACGCGATCCATCCCTGCGTTCAGGGACCGCGGTGCCATCCCGCGGGTCGCATATGTGCACGGACATGTAGCCGTCTTCCCGGTAGACCAGTAGGCCGCCCGGGTGGGCACCCATGGGCCTCTCGAGAACATTTCCGTTACGGTTGGTGATGTCGAACGAGTCGAGCCGCCACACTCCCAGAGCGTTCGGCAGGAAACCACGCGCATCGGGATAGCCCAATGGATCCGAGCTGCCTGTGCTGCTCATGATTATTCCACCTCTCTCTCACACGCTGGTCGTAGATCTTCCGACCGGTAGGCCTTGCCGCCCTTCGAAAATGTTACGGACTAGTCGGCAAGTTGGCAAGTTTTGTGAATAAATGGTTTTTTGCGCATTCTGCGGATCAGGACCGGCGGTGAGGGGCCGCTGGTTACGGCGAAAGAAACCGCCGGCGGCGGTGTGTCACCCCCGTGGGGCTGGCACGCAGATCGCACAGCAGTGAATGCTACGAACGAGCCGGAAAACTAGCAAGTTTTGTGAATAGACAGCTTTTTGCGCATTCTGTACAGACGAGGAGCTGGCCCGCACCGGCGAGCAGCGCCGCCAGGACCGCGACCGGCCGGCTGGCCCTCGACCGGGCGAAGGTGAAGGCCGAGCTCCTGTTCCACCGGCTCGAACACCGCATCCGCGCCCATGTCCTGCCCTGCTGGCTCGCCCTGCTCCTCACCCGGGCCGCCGAACGCCGGTCCGGGCAAACATGGCTCGCTATCCGCCGCCAGGCCGGCCGGATCATGCAGGTCACCCTGGCCGGCCCCGCCGGCACGGTTACCCAGACCGCCACCCCCACCGCGGCGCAGAAAGGCTATCTACCAGGCCGTTGCCGTCCCCCCGCAGCCTGCGCACGCCGGCGGCTCGTGGGCCACCGTCCGGGTCGGGGTGGCGGTCATCGCAAGCGTCGAGCCGGGGTGCCCGTCCTGCCCACCGGGCCTGCGGTTGCTCTTCGTGCGCAGCGACTTCGGCGCGTCCGGCTTGGCCAGCCCGTCCGAACTCGGTGGCTTCGGGGAGTTCTTCGAGTTCTTCCCGGTCTGGGCGCGCAGCGCCTCGATCTCCCTGTTCGCCCGCTCCAGCGCGGCCTCGGTCCCGGCCAGCCTCGCTAGCGTCTCGGCGAGCGCCGCGGCCTGTGTCATGACCAGCGCCGCGAGCTCGTCGTACGACGGCGCGGACGGATCTTCGGGCACCATCGGGCGATGGGCGTCGTGCCTTCCGGTTCGCGACTCGGGGCGCCGCTCATGCCGGTCGGCCTACGCTTACGGCCTGTCGAACCATCCATCTCGATCCACCACTAGGGGCAGTACCTATGCGCGTCGTCTCCCTACTGCTCGTGCTGTGCATCGGGAGTGGACTGACCGACCTGAAGCTGTACACGGACCTTGTCCACCAGCGCCAGCAGGGAGCGATTGAGATCGCGCGTGCGGTGGCATCCGACCTGCTCCTGGCCCGGGCGGTCATGGGGAAGGATTCCGCGGGGGAGGTGCAGGCTCTCGCCGAACAGGCCCGGCGACTCACAGGAGCGCAGTCCGTGGTCGTCATCAACAGCCGGGGTATCCGCTGCTCCGATCCCGATCCGAAGAACATCGGCAAACCGGTCAGCGCCGACCCCTCGGGTGCCCTCCACGAACAGGAGACTGTCAGTCGCGGGTCCGGGAGCCTGGGGTCGTCCGTGCGCGCCGAGGTTCCGCTGCGCGACACCGACGGTAAGACCGTCGGTGAGGTCAGAGTCGACGTCAGCATGAAGGATCTGCACCACCAGTTGCTCACGCAGCTGCCCAGCGCCGCGGAGAATCTGGGCCTGCAAGTGGTCGTCGGCATCACCACTATCATAGTGATCACGCTATATAACCGGGCCGAACTCAAAAAACTTGCCCGCGAACTCAAAAAAATTGGCCGCGCAATCGACGATCTCTGGGGTCATCTCAGGGACCGGCCCGCCCAGCCCGACCAGCCCGCACCGCCCGACCAGCCCATCCAGCCCGACCGGCCCGCACCGCCCGACCAGCCCATCCAGCCCGACCGGCCCGCACCGCCCACCCAGCCCGCACCGCCTGCACCGCCCGCCCGGACCGGGGTCAGGGAAGAGATCGTCGCCGTGCTGCTCTGGGCGTCCGAGCCGATGTCGGCGGCGGAGATCGCCGACCAGATCGGCCGGGACCGGTCCACGGTCCAGCGGTACCTCAAGGATCTCAAGGAGGCCGGCTACGTCACCATGATCTTGGACGGCGGGTCCCGCGGGCGTCCCAGACACCTTTACCGATGGCTCGGCAAACCCTGGCCCCCGCCCGCCCGAACCCC
>NZ_CDWRCL010000263.1:0-5171 GCF_977927575.1 Frankia sp. CcCS3 | reverse complement strand
CGCCGGCGCCGCCGGCGGTCCGCGCCCCGCCGCCGTTCCCGGACCGAGTGGTCGTGACGCCCGGCTCGGCCACCCCGGCCGCGGCGTCCCTGCGCTGCCGGGCCAGCCGGCGCCGGATACGTACCCGGGCCCGGGAGGTCCTGACGAAGTGCAACCAGTCCTCCGACGGTCCCGCGCCGGGGAGGTTGGACGTCAGGATCTCGACGACGTCGCCGTTGCGCAGCCGGGTATCCAACGGGACGAGCCGACCGTTGACCCGGGCGCCGATCGCCCGGTGCCCGATGTCGGTGTGCACGGCGTAGGCGACATCCACCGGGGAGGACCGGGCCGGCAGCGCGAGCATCCTGCCCTTGGGCGTGAACGCCAGCACCTCGTCGGCGTCCAGGTCCGAGGACAGCGACTCGAGGAACTCGTCCGAGTCGACCTCCTCCTGCCAGTCCAGCAGGCTGTGCAACCAGGACAGGCCCTCCAGGCGGGCGCCGTCCGCGCCGGGCCCGACCGGTCGGGCGACGATCCCGGTCTCGGCCAGCCGGTGCATCGACGGCGTCCTGAGCTGGATGTCGAGGGAGCGGCCGGCGTCGTCGGTCACCGTCGTGTGCAGGGACTGGTACATGTTGAACTTCGGGGTGGCCACGAAGTCGCGCAGCCTGCCGGGCACCGGTCGCCACAGGGCGTGGATGACACCCAGCGCCGCGTAACAGTCCGTCACCTCGTCGACGAGCACGAGAACGCGGACGAGGTCGGTGTAGTCCTGGACGGGCCGGTTGCGCTCCTGAGCCCGCTTGTAGATCGAGAACAGGTGGCTGACCCGGATGGAGACGGCGCCGTCGATGCGAGCCCCCACGAGCCCGGCTCGCAACCGTGTCACCAGCGCCGCGACGGTTCCGGCCGCGCGCTCAGCGGCGGTGAACTCATCCACCGTGGCGGCGATCCGGGCGTGCTCGGCGGGATGGAGCACGGCGAACGCCCGGTCCTCCAGCTCCCGCTTGATCACGCTGACGCCGAGCCGGTGGGCCAGCGGGGCCAGGACCTCAAGCGTGACCCGGGAGATCTTCACCTGTTTGGGGGGGGACATGAAAGCGAGCGTGCGCATGTTGTGCAGCCGGTCCGCGATCTTGATGACCAGTACCCGGTAGTCCCGGGCCAGGGCCACGATCAGCTTGCGCAGCGTCTCGGCCTCCGCGGCCTCCCCGAACCGCATCTTGTCCAGCTTGGTGACACCGTCGACGAGGTTGGCCACCTCCGCACCGAACTCCTGGGTAACGGAGTCGAGGGTGTACCCGGTGTCCTCGACCGTGTCATGCAGCAGGGCGGCGATCAGGGTGGTCGTGTCCACCCCCAGCTCCGCGAGGACCTCGGTGACGGCGAGGGGATGGCTGATGTACGGATCCCCGCTGCGCCGCATCTGACCGGCGTGCAGCCGCTCGGCGATGCCGTAGGCGTGCACCAGCAGGCCGATGTCGGCACGCGGATGATAGTCGCGATGCGCCTCGACGATGTCACGCAGCTCCGGCGGCACCTGGGACATCCGCGGTGTCGCCATCCGCCGGGCCAGGTGGGCGAGACGCACGCTCGCCTGCCGGGCCGCCGACAGGGCCCGGGAGGCCTCGTCGGCGCCGCCGTCGGCCCGGGACAGCGCGGGGGTCAGACCGCCGCCGGCCGGCAGACCCGCACCCACGGTCTCAGCATCCACGGCACCCCCCTGATTCGACCCGTTAGACCTGTACGCCCGAGGTAACGCGGAAACAGCCGTACACACCCTCGATAGCACGCACCGCACTCAGGATGTGCCTGAGATGTTTGGTGTCTCCCATCTCGAACGTGAAGCGGCTGACCGCCACCTGATCCCGCGTGGTGGCCACCGACGCCGACAGGATGTTCACGTGCCGGTCGGACAGTACCCGGGTGACATCCGAGAGTAGTTTGGTACGGTCCATCGCCTCGACCTGGATCACGACGAGGAACACCGAGCCCGACGACGGCGCCCACTCGACCTGGACCGTGCGGTCGTGCGGCCCGCCACGCAGCCCCGACAGGTTGGAGCAGTCCGTCCGGTGGACCGACACGCCCTTGCCCCGGGTGACGAAACCGGCAATCTCGTCGCCGGGCATGGGCGTACAGCAGCGAGCGAGCTTCGTCCACACGTCGGGAGCACCGGTGACGAGCACCCCCGGCTCCCCGGTCGAGCGGCGCAGCGTGCGGATCGGCAGCTCGGTCTCACCCGCGTCCTCCTCGGCCCCCTCCGGGCCGCCGAGGGCCACGAGCAGCCGCGAGACCACCAACTGGGCGCTGACGTGGTTCTCCCCCACGGCCGCGTAGAGGGCGGCCACGTCGGCGTAGCGCAGGTCCTTGGCCAGGTTCAGCAGGGCGTCCCCGCTCATCAGGCGGGACAGCGGCAGGCCGTGGCGGCGCATCGCGCGGCCGATCGCGTCGCGGCCGGCGACGATCGCATCCTCCCGGCGCTCACGGGCGTGCCACTGGCGGATCTTCGTCCTGGCCCGCGACGAACGGACGAACATCAACCAGTCCCCACTCGGGCCGGCCGAATGGGCCCGCGAGGTGAAGATCTCGACCGTGTCGCCATTGTCCAGCGGGGTGTCCAGGGCTGCGAGACGGCCGTTGATCCGGGCCCCGACGCACTGGTGACCGATGTCGGTGTGCACCGCGTAGGCGAAGTCCACCGACGTCGACCCGGCGGGTAGCGGGATGACGTCGCCCTTGGGGGTGAAGACGAAAACCTCGTCGGTCTCGGCGGCGAACCGCAGGCTGTCGAGGAACTCTCCCGGGTCCGCGGTCTCCCGCTGCCAGTCGAGCACCTGACGCAGCCAGGTCATGAGGTCCGCGTCGGGTCCGCCCTTGCGCCGACCGGCCCGCCCGCCCTCCGGGGTCCCCGCCGAGGGCCGGGCCGCAACCCCGTCCTCCTTGTACTTCCAGTGCGCGGCGATGCCGTACTCGGCCCGGTTGTGCATTGCGTGCGTGCGGATCTGCAGCTCGACCGGTTTGCCCTCGGGACCGATGACCGTCGTGTGCAACGACTGGTACATGTTGAACTTAGGCATCGCGATGTAGTCCTTGAACCGGCCGGGAATCGGCTTCCAGGTCGCGTGCACGGTGCCCAGCGTGGCATAGCAGTCCCGGACCGAGTCGACCAGGACGCGGATGCCGACCAGATCATAGATGTCGTCGAAGGAACGGCCGCGCACCACCATCTTCTGGTAGATCGAGTAATAGTGCTTCGGCCGCCCGGAGACGACCGCCTTGATCCGCGCGTCCCGCAGGCCGGCCTGCACCTGCCCGATCACCTCGGCCAGATAGACGTCCCGGCTCGGGGCCCGGTCAGCGACCAGCCGGACGATTTCATCGTACCGTTTCGGATACAGCGCAGCGAACGCGAGGTCCTCCAGCTCCCACTTCAACGAGTTCATGCCGAGCCGGTGGGCGAGCGGGGCGTAGACCTCGAGCGTCTCCCCGGCCTTGCGTTCCTGCTTGTGCTCGGGCAGAAAGCGCAGGGTACGCATGTTGTGCAGGCGGTCGGCGAGCTTGACCACCAGCGCGCGTGGGTCGCGGGCCATCGCGACGACCATCCGGCGGATGGTCTCCGCCTGGGCCGCCTCGCCGACCTTGACCCGGTTGAGCTTGCTGACCGCGTCGACGATGAGCGCGATATGGTCACCGAAGGTGTCCCGGATTGTGTCGACGGTGAGCGTCGTCTCCTCGAGGGTGTCGTGCAGCAACGCCGCGGACAGCGTCGCGGTGTCCATCCCCAGATCGGCGAGAATGCTCGCGACCGCGATCGGATGAGTGATGTACGGGTGGCCGGAGAAGCGCACCTGGCCGGCGTGCGCCGCGTCGGCGACCTCGAACGCCTGCTGCACCTGGGCGATGTCGGCGCGCGGGTGGTTCGCGAGCAGCCCGCGCAGCACCGGATCGAGAGCCGAGGGAGGCGTCGCCCGGTGCGTCGAAAAGCGGGAGAGCCGCCCGCGCACCCGACGCGGCAGCGGCGGCGACTCGTGCCCCAACCGGGGGACTACCGGGGAACCGTCCTCGGGACGCCGTCCCAGGCCGACCGCGGTGACCAGCTCGGACCCCCCCGGGGATCCACCTGGTGACTCCTCCCCGCGGACATCGCCACCATCCGCGGCCGGCGGCTGTGCCGGCCCGTGGGCTGCCGGCTCACGCGCCGCCGATCCGGCGGTGGCCCGTGCGGCATCGCCCACCGGCCGGGGCTCCCGGAAGGGAGTGACGGCGGGCGGCGGAACTCCGGTGGTCACCGGCGCTGCCTCGGGCACGAACCGCTCCTGCGTAAGGACTAGACACCGAGCCTAACGCCGCACTGGTCAGAAGCCTTCCGCGGACCTCGCCCAGGCAAGATCAAATCGCCAGAAGGGAGACGACATCGAGCGGCGCAACCCGATCACGGCCCGGTAGGAAGGACAGCTCCATGAGGACCGCCAGCCCCACGACCTCCCCGCCGCCAGCCGCGAGCAGGCTGTGGGCGGCGGCCGCGGTGCCACCGGTGGCCAGCACGTCGTCGACGAGCAGGATCCGGTCGCCGTCGTGCACTGCGTCGGCGTGGATCTCGATCGTGGCGGCGCCGTACTCCAGGTCGTAGGACGCGCTTCGGGTCGGCCCCGGCAGCTTGCCCTGCTTGCGGATCGGCACGAGGCCGGCGCCCAGCCGGTCCGCGACCGGCGCGGCTAGCAGGAAGCCCCGCGCCTCGATGCCGGCGATCGTGGTGGCCCCCAGCGCCCGGGCCGCGTCCGCCAGTGCACCGATGACCACCCCGAACGCGGTCGGCGTCGCGAGCAGCGGGGTGATGTCCTTGAACACGACCCCCGGCTGCGGCCAGTCGGGAATGTCGCGGATGTGGCCACGCAGGACCTCGGCGACCGCGTCGTGCGCGGCGGATCGCTGCGGTGCGTCGTCGATGCTCGTCATCGTGCCGCTTCTCCCACCTTCAAGGTCGTCCGGACTTCAGGGGCGTCCGGAGATCTGCCGCCACACGATCGGGGCCGCCCGGATCCGCGCGGCCGGTGACCTGGCTCATCGGCGTTTCTTACCGCTCGGCCGTCCGCGCCGGCCGGGTTTGCGCCCCGCGGCGCGCCGGGCGGGGGGCGCGCCCGACGGTCGTCGGGCGGCACCGCCCAGGTTCGCCCCGGCCGGAACCGGTT
>NZ_CDWRCL010000262.1:0-5175 GCF_977927575.1 Frankia sp. CcCS3 | reverse complement strand
CTAGTCGTCCGGTCCGGTCCGGATCCCCGATCCGGCCCCGTCGCGTGGGCGGACGCCGGGCCGGGTCCGGGGAGCCGCTGGGACATCGGCGCGCTGACGAGCCGGTTGCAGGCGAGCGGGCCGCGTGGAGAGGCGCGGCGCCGGGTCTGGGCGGAGGTCACCTCGGTCGCGCAGGCGTGCGACGCGGTGGCGGCGGGGGCCGAGGGGCTGATCGCGCGAGGCAACGAGTCCGGGGGCCCGTAGGCGACCTCACCACCTTCACCCTCCTGCAACATCTGCTCGCGCAGGCGTTCGTCACCACCGAGGGCGCGCCGCTGCCCGTGTTCGCCGCTGGCGGGATCGGTCCGGCCACCGCGGCGGCCGCGGTGGCCGGCGGCGCGGCCGGTGTGGTCCTGGACTCCCAGCTCGCCCTGGTGCGTGAGATGGAGCTGCCGGCACAGGTCGCGGCGGCGGTCCGCGCGATGGACGGTAGCGAGACCACCCTCCTCGCCGGCTACCGGGTGTACACCCGTCCCGATCTTCCTGTCGCCGCTATGGCGGGCGACGCCACGGCGATCCCGTGCCGGCTGGGTGCGCGTGATCTGCGTAACCAGTTCCTCCCGGCCGGCCAGGACGGAGCGTTCGCCGCCGATCTCGCCGACCGCCACGTGACCGCGGGCGGTGTCGTACGGGCCGTGCGCCAGGGCATCCGCGAGGGCATCGCCGCCGCCACCCGTACCCGTCCCCTCGCCCCCGGTGCGCCCTTCGCCGCTGCCCGCGGCCTGCGCCACCCGGTCGCGCAGGGACCGATGACGCGGGTCAGCGACCGGGCGGCGTTCGCCCGTGCCGTCGCCGATGAGGGCGGGCTGCCCTTCCTCGCCCTGGCGCTGATGAGCGGCGAGGACAGCCGCGCCCTGCTGGAGGAGACCGCGGACCTGCTCGGGGACGCGCCCTGGGGAGTCGGGGTCCTCGGGTTCGCCCCGGCACCGCTGCGGGCCGCCCAACTCGCCGCTGTGCATGACGTGCGTCCTCCCTGCGCGATCGTCACCGGAGGTCGCCCGGCACAGGCGGCCCCGCTGGAGGCCGCCGGCATTGACACGTTCCTGCACGTCCCGTCCCCGGGGCTGCTGAACCGCTTCCTGGCCGACGGCGCGCGCAAGTTCGTCTTCGAGGGGCGTGAGTGCGGCGGGCACGTCGGGCCGCGGGCGAGCTTCCCGCTGTGGGAGGCGCAGATCGCCGGCCTGCTGGAGTTCGGCGCGACCGATCAGGCCGGTCCGGACTTCTTCGCGGGCCTGCATCTGCTGTTCGCCGGGGGCGTGCACGACGCCCGTTCCGCTGCGATGGTCGCCGCGGCGGCCGGGCCGCTCGCAGAGCGGGGCGCGAGCGTTGGCGTGCTGATGGGCACCGCGTACCTGTTCACCGCCGAGGCCGTCGCGTCCGGGGCGATCCTGCCGGGTTTCCAGCAGGCCGCTCTCGACTGTAAGCGCACCGTGCTGCTCGAGACCTCTCCCGGTCACGCCACCCGGTGCGTGGAGTCCGCGTACGTCCACACCTTTCTGGGCCGTCGCCGTGAGCTGATCGCCGCCGGCCACTCCCGCCAGCAGATGTGGGAGGAGCTCGAGGCGCTCAACCTCGGCCGGCTGCGGGTCGCGAGTAAGGGCCTGCGCCGTGAGGGCAGCGAGGTCGTCACGGTCGATCCCGCGGCCCAGGCCCGGGAGGGCATGTACATGATCGGGCAGGCCGCCGCCCTGCGTTCGCGGCGGACGAGCATCGCCGAGCTGCATGACGAGGTCACCGCGCAGGCCACGGCCGGGCTCGCCGCCCGGGCCGCCGAGCTGCGACCCGCCGAGCTGCGGTCCGCCGACCGGATCGCGGCGCGCCCGAGCGTCCGGGCGCCCGGACGCTCGACATCGCGATCGTCGGGATGTCCGCGATCTTCCCGGATGCCCCGGACCTGGCCAGCTTCTGGGCGAACATCGTCGCCGGCAACGACGCTATCCGCGAGGTCCCGGCCGATCGCTGGGACGCCGAGGTCTACTACCACCCGGACGCGGTGCTCAGGGACGCCGGCCGCAGGACTCCGTCGAGATGGGGCGGTTTCCTCCCGCAGGTGCCGTTCGACGCGCTGGCCTATGGCATCCCGCCGAAGTCGCTGCGCAGCATCGAGACCAGCCAGCTCCTCGCGCTGGAGGTCGCCGCCCGCGCGCTGCGCGGCGCCGGGTACGACGTGGGCCAGAAGGAGGTGGGCCAGAAGACCGTCGGCGAGGGCCGGGCGTTCGACCGCTCCCGCACATCGGTGGTCTTCGGCACGGAGGCCGGGACGGATCTCTCCGGTGCCTACAGCTTCCGCTCCCTGTGGCCGGCGCTGCTCGGGGACCTGCCGGCCGAGCTGGAGGAGTTCCTGCCGGAGTTGGACGAGGACTCGTTCCCGGGCATGCTCGGGAACGTCATCGCCGGCCGGGTCGCCAACCGGCTGGACCTCGGCGGGGTGAACTTCACCGTGGACGCGGCCTGCGCGTCGTCGCTCGCCGCCCTTGACGCCGCCTGCAAGGAGCTCGTCGCGGGCACCTCGGACATGGTGCTGTGCGGCGGCGTGGACACTCACGCGGGCGCCCACGACTTCCTGCTGTTCTCCTCTGTCCATGCGCTGTCTCCGGGCGGGCGGTGCCGCAGCTTCGACGCGGGCGCCGACGGCACCAGCCTTGGCGAGGGGGTGGCTGTCATCGTGCTCAAGCGGCTCGCGGACGCCGAACGGGACGGCGACCGGATCCATGCCGTCATCCGGGCCGTCGCCGGTTCCTCCGACGGGCGGGCCCTGGGGCTGACCGCGCCGCGCAAGGCCGGCCAGGTGCTCTCCCTGGAACGGGCCTACGGGCGGGCGGGGATCTCGCCCAGCGAGATCGGTCTGCTGGAGGCGCACGCGACCGGAACGGTCGTGGGGGACCGCACCGAGCTCGCCACCCTCACCGAGGTCTTCACCAACCACGGTGCGACACCGGGCCAGTGCGCGGTGGGTTCGGTGAAGTCGCAGATCGGGCACACGCGAAGTGCGCGGCGGGCCTGGCCGGTCTGATCAAGATGGCCAAGGCCGTCGAGACCGGGGTGCGGCCGCCGACCCTGCACATCGACACGCCGAACACCTATTGGGACGCCGAGACCAGCCCGTTCTACTTCGACGGCGTCGCCAAGCCGTGGGTCGCCCCGGCCGAGCGGCGCCACGCCGGTGTGTCGGCCTTCGGATTCGGCGGCACCAACTTCCACGTCGTGCTGTCCGCCTATGACGGCGGACCCGAGCCCGCCCACGGCCTCGACCGCTGGCCCGCGGAGTTGTTCGTCGTCCGCGGCACCGACCGGGCGGCGGCCACCCGGGCGCTGAACCGGCTGGCCGGGCTGATCGCCGCGAACGACGCGGCCGGACGGCCGTTCCGCCTGCGTGACCTCGCCTCCACCGTCTGCGCGGAACGCGGCGGCCCGGTCCAGCTCGCGTTCGTCGCCGACGACCTCGACGCGCTGCCCGCCGCCATCGACCAGGCGCGCACGTTCGCGTCGAACCCTCGGGCGGGCCTGTTCGCCCGGGACCAGGACGCGGATCCGGGTGCCACCGCGTTCCTCTTCCCCGGCCAGGGCAGTCAGCGGCCCGGCATGCTCGCCGACCTGTTCATCGCCTTCCCACGGCTGCGGTCCGTGCTGGACCTCGCTCCCCGGTGGGCAGACACGATGTTCCCGCCGGCGGCCTTCTCCCGGGAGCAGAAGGCCGCCCAGGCAGCCGCGATTACTGACACCCGCGCGGCCCAGCCGACGCTGGGGCTCGCCGGGCTTGCCGTTCACGACCTGCTGACCAGTCTCGGGGTGCGCCCGGACCACGTTGCCGGGCACTCCTACGGCGAACTGGTCGCGCTGTGCGCCGCCGGGGTACTGGACCGGCGGGACCTCATCGGCCTGAGCGAGGCCCGTGCCGCGGCGATCCTGGCGGCCGCTGGCGACGACCCGGGCACGATGGCGGCGGTCTCCGCGTCGGTCGAGCAGGTCCGCGCCGCGCTCGACGGGGCCGGTGCGGGTGGGGAGGCCGGACCGGGCCGGGTCGTCGTGGCCAACCACAACGCCCCGCGGCAGAGCGTGATCTCCGGGCCGACGGACGCCGTTGCCGCCGCCGTGGCGGCTCTCGGCCGGGCCGGCATCAGCGCCAAGCCGATCCCGGTCGCGTGCGCCTTCCACAGCCCGGTGGTGGCGGGAGCGGCGACGGCGCTGGCCGCCCGGCTCGATGAGGTCGAGGTCGAGGCGCCGACCCTGCCGGTCTGGTCCAACACGACCGCCGGGCCCTACCCCGGCAGCCCGGACGAGGTGCGGGCGATGCTCGCCGGCCAGGTGGCGGCGCCGGTCAGGTTCGTCGAGCAGATCGAGGCGATGTACGCCGCGGGGGTGCGGACCTTCGTCGAGGCCGGGCCCGGCCGCGTCCTGGCGCAGCTCGTCGGCAGGATTCTGGCCGGTCGACCGCACCGGGTGGTGGCCACCGACGTCGCCGGCGAGCCGGGGCTGCGCCGGTTGCTGCTGGCCCTCGCCGAGCTCGCCGCCGTCGGCGTCGAGCTCGACCCCTCCGCGCTGTTTACCGGCCGCGACGCCCGGGTGGTCAGCGCGACGGACCTGCCGCGCCGTCCCGGCTGGCTCATCGATGGGGCCTACGTGCGCACGCCCGACGGCCGGTTCCTTCCCGGTGGGCTGCGGCCGCCGACCCGGCTGACGGCGCGGACGACTTCACCCGGGGTCGCCTCCGTGCCCGGGGTCGCCTCCGTGCCCGAGATCGCCTCCGTGCCCGAGATCGTCGGCGTGCCCGAGATCGTCGGCGTGCGCGGGTTCGTCGAGGACACCGTGACGCCGCCCCTCCCGTTCGACCGCACCGGCGTGACCGACCACAGCGAGACGACCGACGACCCGGCGGCGGGGCCCGCCGGACTGGCCGAACTTGGAGGTGACGGATCGGTGGACGCCGTGGTGCTGGAGTTCCTGCGGACCACCCGGGAACTGGTCGCGGCGCAACGTGACGTCGTACTGGGCTACTTGGGCATCGACCCGACTGGCCTGGCCCGGCCGGGCCAGCTTCCCGAGGGGCGGCCGGCGGACTTCGTGCCGCCGCGGCCCCGGGTCGTGTCGGACGACGTGTCGGACTTCGTGCCGCCGCGGCCCCGGGCCGTGCCGGAC
>NZ_CDWRCL010000261.1:0-5268 GCF_977927575.1 Frankia sp. CcCS3 | reverse complement strand
CCCTGGGCCTGAGATGGGGACCGAAGAGAGCCGGCACGGTGCCACCGGGCCGGGAATCGGTCGCCCGGCGTCCTGCCAGACTGGTTGGGCTGTTCACCAAGGGGGGTATCAGGTGCCGAGTTCGACGACCGAACGTGCTCCGTCAGCACGCCGCGTCCGCCAGCAGGCCATGGGCGGGACGGGGCCGGGTCCGGGGGTGCCGGCATCTGACGAGCGTCCCGACATCGGCGCGCTGGTGGAGGTCCGTGGTCAGAAGTGGGTGGTCGCGGACATCGACGGACCGGCCGCCGACGGGGCGCCGAGCACGAGCACGTTGGTCACCCTCCAGAGTGTGGAGGACGGTCGCTACGGCCACACCGTCGAGGTGATCTGGGAGGTCGAGCCGGGCCGGCGGGTCCTGCCCAGTGGTTCGCTGCCCGACGTCACCCAAGGCGGCTTCGACCCACCGGGCCGGCTGGCCGCCTTCCTCGACGCGGTGCGCTGGTCGGCGGTGACCTCCGCGGACGCCCGGCGGCTGCAGGCTCCGTTCCGCTCGGGGGTGGCCGTCGAGGACTACCAGCTCGAGCCGGTGGCGCGCGCCCTTGCGGCGCCCCGGGTGAACCTCCTGCTCGCCGACGATGTCGGCCTCGGTAAGACCATCGAGGCCGGGCTGGTCGCCGAGGAGCTGCTGCTGCGGCACCGGGCGCGCCGCATCATGATTGTCCGTCCGGCCGGGCTCACCCTGAAATGGCGTGACGAGATGGCCGAGAAGTTTGGCCGCGATTTCACGATCATTGACGCGGAGCGCTGCGCGGCGGTCCGTCGCTCGCACGGTAGCGGGGCGAACCCGTTCGAGGTCTACCCGCTGACGATCGTCAGCCTGCCCTGGCTGCGTGGCCCGAAGGCGCAGCGGCTGCTCGACGAGGTGCTGCCCGGCGATGGTCAGCCGACCTACCCGCGGACCTTCGATCTGCTCATTCTCGACGAGGCCCATCACATCGCCCCGGCCGCGCCCAGGCAGGTCTACGCCGTCGACTCCCAGCAGACCAAGCTGATCCGCCGGCTCGCGCCGCACTTCACCCACCGGCTGTTCCTGTCCGCCACCCCGCACAACGGCTACCTCGCCTCGTTCACCGCGCTGCTGGAGATCCTCGACGACCAGCGGTTCGCCCGGGGCGTCGAGCCGGACCGGACGGCCGTGGACGAGGTCGTGGTCCGCCGGTTGAAAAGCAGCATCGAGAACGCGGACGGCACCCCGCGGTTCCACCGGCGCCGCTCGATCGACATGCCGGTGGTCTACCCGGACGGCGAACGGGAGATCCACGGCCTGCTCAAGGAGTTTGCCGCACTGCGCCGGGCCCGGCTGGATTCGCCGCGCGGCCGCAAGGCGACCGACCTGGTGACCCTGCTGTTGAAGAAGCGGTTGTTCTCCTCCCCGGCGGCGTTCGGCCACACCGTGGGCGTCTACCGGGAGACCCTCGTGTCCCGGCACGGGCGCCCGGCCCACGCGTCCCGCCTCGCGGACGAGGCCGGGCCGGGGGCGCCTGGGCCATGGATGCCCGAGCCGTGGATGGAGGACTACTTCGACGACGTCGCGACCCTGGACGACGAGCAGCTCGCCGACGCCGAGGACGACGCCCTCGGCCGGATCGGGCCGATGCAACTCGATCCCACCGACGGCGAGATCGAGCTGCTGGACCGGATGCGGCGCTGGGCGGACGCCTACGAGGCCGAGCCGGACGCCAAGGCCCGCGCGCTGCTCGATTATCTGAACGCGGTGTGCCGGCCGGACGGGCGGCACTGGTTCGACGAGCGGGTCGTCGTGTTCACCGAGTACCGCGACACGCAGATCTGGCTCGCCGGACTGCTGCGCCAGGAGGGGCTCGCCGGGGAGCGGCTCGGCCTGTTGCACGGCGGGCTGTCCGTCGACGAGCGCGAGCAGCTGCGGCTCGCCTTCCAGGCCGAACCGAGCGAGCATCCGATGCGGGTCCTGCTCGCCACCGATGCGGCGAGTGAGGGCATCGACCTGCAGAATCACTGCCACCGGCTGGTCAACTACGATATCCTGTTCAACCCGAATAAGTTGGAGCAGCGGATCGGCCGCATCGACCGGTACGGGCAGCGCCGCTCCCCGGAGATCCGGCACTTCGTCGGCTCCGGCTGGTCGGGCACCGTCGACTCCTTTGAGGCCGACCTGGAGTTCCTGTCGCGGGTGGTGAAGAAGGTCGCGCAGATGAAGGCCGACCTCGGGTCGGTCAACGCGGTGCTCTCCGATCGGGTGCAGCGTCGGATGCTGGGGGAGCGGATCGACGTCGGTCCCGACGACCTCGACGTCGGTCCGGGCGGCTCCGTGGCCGCCGGGGGCACCGTCCCGGTCGCGGAGAACGTGCGCGAGCAGGTGCGCCGGCTGCGGGCGAACTTCGACGACACGGTCCGCGAGCTCGGCATCACCCCGGCGGCGCTGCGCCGCGTCGTCGGCACGGCGCTGAGCCTCGCCCGCCAACAGGCACTCACCCCGTACGTCGATGAGAAGGAGCACGCCGAGGGACTGTTCACGGTGCCGACGCTCACCGGCTCGTGGCAGCGCGCCTCCGCGGGGCTCACCGAGAAGCTGCGCCGTGAGGACCTTCCCCCGGGCACGCCGCCGCGCCAGCGGCCGATCACCTTCGACCCGGCCGTGGCGAAGGACCGCGACGACGTCGTGCTCGCGCACCTCGGCCACCGCCTCGTCGACATGTCGACAAGGCTGCTGCGGGGCGCCGTCTCCAACGCCGACGTCGGGCTGCACCGGGTCACCGCCGTGCGCTCGGACGATCCGCGCTGCGAGGAGGTGCTGATCGGCGCGTTCTCCCGGTTCGTGCTGGTGGGCGCGGACGGCGTCCGGCTGCACGAGGAGGTCCTGTACGCGGGCGGCTGGGCGCCGGCGACCGGGCGGTTCCGCCGCCTGGAGAACCTGACGGTCCTCGGCGATCTCGTCGGTACCGCGCTCGCCGCCGGCCGGCCCGTCTCCGGGGAGACACGGGAGCGGCTCGCCGAGCGATGGCCGGCGGTGCGGCCCGGGGTGCTCTCCGCTCTGGAGTGGCGGACGAGGACCCGCCAGGAGTCGCTGACCCGCATCCTCGGCCAGCGCCGGGCTGCCGAGGAGAATCGGATCACCACTATCCTCGATCAGTTCGCCGCGACGCTGCGCGGTGCGATCGAGGATCCGGAGAACGACGAGGACGCCCTGTTCAGCCGGTTCGAGATCGCCAGGGGCCGCGAGGAGCTGGCCCAGTACCGCAAGGACCGGCAGGCGTGGCAGGACCGGCTCGACCGGCTGGACCAGGAACGGCGACGGGAGCTCGACGTGATCGCGCAGCGATACCGTGACCCGAGGCAGCACCAGTTCCCCGTCGCGGTCGTCCTGGTCGTGCCGGCAGCGGAGGAGGCGCGATGAGCACCGTGGGTGCCACCACGCGGGGCCGGGGCATCCCCGGAGGTCGCAGCGGTGGCGGCGGGGGCAGCGGTGGCGGTGGGGGTCGGCGCCGGCCGCCCGCGCCGGACGGCTCCGCGCAGCACCGCGAATGGCTGAGCCTCATCGAGGTCAGCGGGCCGTTCCTCAGCCTGCCCGTGCTCCGGCGGGTCTGGCCGACGCTCGACCCGCTGGAGAAGAAGACCCGGGAACGCCTCGCCGGGAGCACACCGCCTGGCTGGACGATCCCGCTGGCGGCCAGGCGGCCTGGGTGCGTTTCGTCCTCGGCGAGCTACTCGGCTGGGGGAACACGCTCATCCTGCCCGATGACACAGATGACACAGATGACACAGATGACACAGATGACACGGATGACACGGACGGCGCGGACGGCGCGCTGCGCTCGTTCACCGTCGACGTCGGCGAGCACGACGCGCGCATCGTGCCGTCCTTCGTCCTCGTCGATCCGGACACGGTGGCCGCGAGGCCGTCCGAGGTGAAACCGGACGCGGTCCGCGTGCTCGGTCTGGTCGTCGCGCCGTCACAGTCCCCGACGGCGCGGATCGCCGGGCAGGCCTGGGCGGCTACGCCGGTGGACCGGGCGGCGATCGCCTGCCGGCATCACGGGATCGAGCTCGCGCTGGTGACGAACGGCCGGCAGTGGGCGCTGGTCTGGGCGCCGCGCGGCGGGGTGACGTCGACGGCGGTGTTCGACGCGGTGTCCTGGCCGGAGGCGGCCGAGCGCGACGTCGTGCGGGCGTTCGTGTCGCTGCTGTGCCGGCGGCGCTTCTTCGGCGTGCCCGACGACGAGACGCTGGTCCCGTTGCTGAAGGCGAGCCTCGGCAGCCAGGAGGAGATCACCGAGGCGCTCGGCGTCCAGGTCCGCCAGGCCGTGGAGCTGCTCGTCGCCGCCTTCGGCCGCTGGCACGTCGCCGAGCGGGACCGGGGTGGCGCCGGGCTGCGCGACGTCGACGCGCACGACGTCTACCGGGGCGCGGTCGCGGTGATGATGCGCATCGTCTTCCTGCTCTACGCCGAGGAACGCGGCCTGCTGCCCGCCGGCAACGACCTGTACGCGAGCACCTACTCCGCCGGCCGGCTGTGCGCCGAGCTGGAACAGCAGCTTTACGACGGCGCGACCGAGGACGACCTGGAGCAGCCGACGGCGGCCTGGCACCGGCTGCGCGCCCTGTTCACCGCCGTGTACGCGGGGGTCGATCATTCCCGGCTGCGCATGCATGCCTACGCCGGGTCGCTGTTCGACCCGGCCGCCCATCCGTGGCTGCCGCTCGGGGTGGACGACCGCACGGTGCTGCACATGCTGCGTGCCGTCCAGTACATCCAGGTCGGCAGCGGGAAGTCCCGGGAGCGGCGGACGCTGAGCTTCCGCTCGCTGGACGTCGAGCAGATCGGTTACGTCTACGAGGGTCTGCTCTCCTACGACGCCGAACGCGCCCCGGCCGCGGAGGTGGTCGTCGGCCTGGTCGGCCGGGAGGGGCTGGAGGCCGAGGCGAAGCTGTCCGAGCTGGAGGAGCTCGCCTCGCGTCACCGGGGCCGCCCGCTGCTCGCCGCCGCGCTCGCCGAGAGGTTCGCCGCCAGCGGGATCGGCGCGCCGAAGGCGGTCGAGCGCCGACTCGTTCCGCTGGAGGCCGGCGAGCGGGAGGAGGCCCGCAAGGCCCTGCTCGCCGTGACCCGCGGCGACTACCCGACCGCCGAGCGGCTGCTGCCGTTCCACGGCCTGCTGCGCACGGACCTGCGCGGCCAGCCCGTCGTGGTTCTGGAGGACGGGCTGTACGTCACCGAGTCGCCGCTGCGGAAGAACACCGGCACCCACTACA
>NZ_CDWRCL010000260.1:0-5287 GCF_977927575.1 Frankia sp. CcCS3 | reverse complement strand
CGAAGCAACAGTCACCATCGCCGCGATCAACGAATGGCTGCCCCGATAAACTTCCCAAACAGGCCCTAGCCGGACGTGCCGTGGCGGTCCGTCACAGGCTTCCGCAACATCGCCGTTCACACATACTTCGAGGTCGACTGGTCAATTGTGTGGCGCATCCACGCCGGCAGCCACACGTTCTGTTCAGGCCGCCGAGGTCTCACCGCTCGGATCGCCCAGCGTGGCCACCTTCTCCAGCTTGTGTTGCGTTCGTCACACCGGTGGACGTATGCACTCCGCCGCCACCTCCCATCGCTCCAACCAGGAGCGATCCCCACTCCACCATCACACCCCCACCCGTAGCGCCACAACCTCACTGCTACGATTGCACAACGCCACAACTCGATAGGTATGGAGAACCGGGATGGCCAAGCGCAACGCCGCGCTCACTCTTCTCTTGGTCGAAATCGGCGCAATCGCGCTACTTGTGAATTCTCTGATCTCGTTCGACTGGCATGAACTTTGGTTCACCCTGTCGATCTCGATCGCTATTCCGTGTTGGGTTCTCGCCGTCAAGGCGCCTTCTACTTGCGGCGTGACAACCCAGCGCCGCACCCCGTGCCGTAAGGTGCTCCCAGCTGATCGCCGATCGGTGTTTTTGATCTAGGTTTCCCGTCTGCGGGCAGGGGCGGGGAGCGACGGTCGTGTCGCGGCGCCGGGTCCACCTGCATCCTCGGTACCGGCGTGCCTGCGGTCGCCTGCGCCAGGCTCCGCCCAGTCCGCCGGCAGCGCGGTCAGCAATGTCCGGCCTGAACGCCAGCGGTTCGGGAGCCGCCGTTGTCGACCCGTTCGACCCACCCGTCGACGGTGAGTTGTCTTGCTGGTGTGGTGGGAGGAGTCGGTGCTTGGTCGCGCCCGGCGGCGACCGATGGCAGAGTACCCTTGAGGTACTGGAGGCACCGACGAACTGGTAGCTGGCGGGAAGGAGACGGACGCGGCGATGATGGAGCAGACGCCCCGGCAGGTTGCGGTCAAGGTCTCGCCGGAAGGCGACAAGCTGATCACCAGTGGCGCGCACTACTTGCATATGAGCAAGAAGGATCTCGTCGAGGCGGCGGTCGCATTTTACCTGGACGCGCGCCGCGAGGAAATGCAGTCCGGGATGCGGGAGCTGCTGAGCGAGCTCGACGGCAGCCGCGCGTCACGGATAGCGATGCTCGCCGGGATGACTCGTGCTGAACTCGACGCGATCGGCGGCGTCGAAGAGGACCGCTGACGGTGGCCGGACGGGCCCGCCCCACGCTCCGCTGCCTGCGAGAGGATCTCGCCTTGACGGTCCCGCGCGCGGACACGCCTTTGGAGGACATCGGCCATCCGCTACTCGGCAAGGTCGGCGACCGCTTCGCCGACGACGACACGCCGCAGGAGCGGATCGCCGCGATCGACGATCAGGTGTTGTTCAAGGTGAAGGTCCATCGCTGGCGCGGTGCAGTGTGGGTCGACGCCGGGATCCCATGGCTGGTGGCGGCCGGGCAGCGGGAGGAAGGCTCGCCCGATGACTTCTACGCGGCGCTGGCCGCACGCGCAACCGCCGCGCGGGCACGCTACAACGCCAGACACTCGCCTGCTCTCGCCACCACGACCTACACCGGTGACCTGCTGCCCGGTCAGGAGGACAAGCTGAGGTGGCGGGCCGAGTCGGCGACGCGCGCCGAGCGCACGCTCAGGGCGGCGGTGCACCGGCTGGTAGGCGAGTCACTGCTGGACGGCCAGGAGCACGCCGTCATGCTGGACGGCGCGGCGCTGGGCATCCAGGTCGTCGCTGACCAAGGTCACGAGACCTATGTCGCGATCCGCCTCATCGGCTCGGTCCCGCGACGGCTCGTCGCGACGATCCTCAGCCTCGTACCCGGATGTGAAGCCGACGCATGGATGTCCGACTACGCCATGCCGCAGCGGGCAGTGGCCCCCGAAGAGCAGATCTGGTCCAACATCATGGACCCAGCCGAGGCTGCGACGTTTCTCGACCAGCAACCATGAGCCTGTCATCCCTCCTGAACCCGAAGAGGAACGTCAACGCGACCACCACGCCGACGACTACGGTCACGAGACGGGTCGAAGCGTCCGAAACCGCCAGACCTGCGGAACACCCGTTCGATCCGGTAGGTGATGTAACGGTCGGCGCGGTCACTGGGCATCGTCCCTGGCCAGGGCACGGGTAGCGACCGGCCGGACAGTGATTTCAGGGGCCGCAACCAAGATCGAACGGTTCGGATGCTGGTACACAGGGGACGTAATGAAGTAACAAATATGCGATCGAGAGCATCATCGCAGGTCACAGGCCTGTGGAGGGTTCGAAACGCGCAAGTTATTTCATTTCGACTCCACAGGGTCCACAAGCTGGCTTTGCCTGCTCAGCCCCCCTTCGGGGGCGCTTTCGCGTTTGCCGCTGGCTCCTGGCTGGACATCAGGTGTCAGCGCGCCTGGCCCCGACTGGGCCCGATCATCTGGGCAACACCGCTACCCCGTGAAGATCGAAGTCGGCGGGCACTAATTATTGACGGCGGTCGAGCTTCCCACCGAGCCTTTTCAAAGTTGGTTGTTCTAATGGCCCTCGCTGGCGAGGACGAGGACGGCCTGGGCGAAGGTGCCGACGCGGCGTGGGCAGCCGCGGAAACGGTCGAATATGTGCCAGTTCTTGAGGACCGCGAATCCTCGTTCACCTTGTGAGCGGGTGGTGGCGTGGGTCCGGTTGGCCTCCTTGTCACGGTCGGGGAGGTCGTTGTTCTTGGGTTTCTTGATCGGGACGAGGAGGCGCTCGCCTTCGCCGCCGATGTAGCCCTTGTCCGCGTAGAGGTAGAGCTCCGAACGGTCGATCAGATCGAGAATGTCGTGCATCCGGGCCGCGGTGAGGTCATGGACGGAGCCGGGAAGCCCTTCGGAGATCCAGACCAGCCGGCCGTAGGGGTCGGTGAGGCTCTGCAGGGTGATGCCGTGGTACTTGTGCTTGCCCGAGTAGTACAGCTTGTTATGCGCCCGGACACGATTGGTACGCACGACGGTGCCGTCGAGGATGAGGAAGTTGCTCTGGGTCCACGCGAAAATCCAGGCCGCGGCGAGCAGGGTCCGGCCGTGAGTGGCGAGCAGGCGGACGGCTTCGCGGATGTAGTTGTGGACGGTGCCGACGCTGACCTGGAACCCCTCGGCGAGTCGCTCGTAGCGTTCACCCTTGCGTAGGTGGACGAGTACCAGGAGTGCCTGCTCGTGTGGGGGCAGCTTGCGCCAGGTCCGGCGCTGGGCGCGGTCCTCGGCCAGCAGCCCCGCGAGGAGGGTCAGGGTCGACTCGGGCAGGTCGACGACACCAGGGTAGATTAGCAACGGAAGTCCTCGGTCAAGGGCACAGTGGAGTAGACACCCTGTGATCTACCGGGGACTTCTCTATTTACGGCACCCCTCCGGCCACCGCCCGGCCAACTATCGCCGCCGCCAGATGGCGGAACGACTGGAGCCGGCGCCCGTTGAATTCGCTAATTGGCGATCCTCAACCGCCGAGAGAATCAGACAAACCGAGGTTGAAAAGGCTCGATGTGCCACCGTTTCGTCCGTCCTTCGTCTATCAGCTCACAGTCGGCGCGCCGCCCAAGGGCGAGTGCCCTCGGGCGGCGCGGTTTCAGCCCTGATCCACCGCCCGATTTGGCCAGTTAGCGGTGCGATGAACGCGTAAATGCCCTCTGAGCTGGGATGATGGTCTTACTGAAGGAACCATCCGGACCGGCCGAGAGGGCAATGGCGCTGCTTTAAGGTGATCGTCGTGGTTCGAGGCAGTAGAGTTCGATGCAGCGGGTGACGGTGACCACGGCGGGTTCGCCGGGTTTTCGGGCGGGGAAGTCGCCGGTTTTCTTGGTTTTGCGGGGGCTGGCGCGGTCGGGGCGGTCCCGGACGAACGTCGCGGGTTGCAGGATCTTGAGGAGGAAGGTGGCCAGGGCCAGGTCACGCCGGCTGGGGGGAAAGCCCGCCGTGACGGTGTCGGTCGCGGCGGTCAGGGCGTGGCGGAAACTGATCCTGCCCGGGGGATGCCGGCGGCGTCCACGGCGGCGCCGACGAGAGTGTGGATGGCCTGGTAGACGGCGAACAGCGCCCACAGCTCCTGCGCGACGCCTTCGGGGTCCTTGCTGCGCAGGACGGGCTGTCCCTCGCCCCTGTCGGTCTTGTGGTGGCCGATCATGGTCTCGCACTCCCACCTCAGCGGGTAGGCGCACGCCAGGTCGAGCGCCGGGTAGGCAGCGACGTCGAGCAGGTC
This sequence comes from Frankia sp. CcCS3, assembly GCF_977927575.1. NCBI lineage: Bacteria > Bacillati > Actinomycetota > Actinomycetes > Frankiales > Frankiaceae > Frankia > Frankia sp. CcCS3. Next base: position 1,008 of record NZ_CDWRCL010000260.1, on the reverse strand, counting down.
CGTCACCAGGCAGAACAGCTCCGAGGCGGACTCGGCGCCGCCGGTGGGGGTGGTGTGCACGGTGTACTCGACCACCCGGACCGTGACCGGCGGGCCGTCGGCGGGCCGCGCAGGCGTCAGCTCGGCCAGGTACGTGCCGTCCGCCAGGACCCGGACCGGTGTCAGGGCGAACGACGCCGAGGCCCGCCACAGGATGTGCGCGCCGGTGGCCAGCACGTCGCGGGCCAGCCGGTGGGACAGGAAGTTCCAGTCGGCGAGCACGAGCATGTCAGGTCCATAGCAGCCCCGCAGGTCCGCGGCGAGTGTCTGTTCGCCGGTGGTGAAGGGACCGAACGTGGCACCGACCAGCGCCCCGGTGCCGGACTCGGCCGCCGCCAGCCACCGGACCTGCGGGAACGCCCCCGCCCGAGTGCCGTTGGACGGCCGGCCGAACGCGGCGTCGTTGGCCTCGGTGTCCGGCAGGTCGATGGTCGGAGCCTGTCATGAACGGCGAGGCGCGCGGGCTACGGTTTCCGGGCGATTCCGCCATACATGTACACGTGGGCATCGTCCAGCGCAGCCGCCTCCTCGTCGGGATGCCAGTGGTGGACGAGCACTACTCCGGGGTCAAGCAGTTCCATCCCGTCGAAGAAACGCTCGACCGTGCTTTTATCGCGCACGGCCAGCGGAATGCCGTTGGCGTTGTATGCGGCCTCCCCGGCGCGAACTTCCTCGGGCGCGCTGTCGGCCGTGGCGGTCGACAGCGCCAGGATGCTCCCCGCCGGCAACGGGCGCATGAGCCGGTCGATGATGTCCTGAACGGCTGCGTCATCAGTGATGAACTGCACGATCGCGATCAGACTGACCGCCACAGGCTGGCTCAGGTCGAGAGTTTCCCGCAGTTGCTCGGACTCCAGGATCCCCTCCGGGTCGCGGAAGTCGGCGTCGAGATAGGCGGCCCGGCCCTCGGGGGTGCTGGTGAGCAGTAAACATTCACCTGCTTTAGCGATCTTGCTGTGGGTGACGGTT
>NZ_CDWRCL010000259.1:0-5317 GCF_977927575.1 Frankia sp. CcCS3 | reverse complement strand
GCGCGTCGAAGAGCTCCGCGTGGCCGTGCCGGTCCGCCGCCTCGGCGGCGACCCGGGCGATCGCCACCCACCCGGTCTCCCAGGTGTCGGGGAAACCACCGGGAAGCTCCGGCACGGCGCGGGCGATCGCCGGTTCCAGGGATACCGCCGCCACCGCGTCGCTCTCCCCGAGCAGCGCCGTGGCGCCCGCGGGGTCCCGCTGGCGCTGGATGAGGAACCCCCCGAGATGGCCGGTCACCTCACCGAGGCGCGGATCGTCGACGGCCCCCCGGATCCGCTGCCATACCTGGTCGGCCGCCTCGACCTGGAACGGTCGGTCATGCCGGGTGAGCCAGTCCGCCACGGAGGTCAGCGCGAACAGCGGGCTGGTCGACGTCCCCCCGACGGGTGCGGGAAAGTCGGCGAACCGGCGCCGCCAGTTGCTGACCGCGGCCCGCCCGACTCCGGCCAGCCGGGCGATGTCGGTGGCGGTGACCGTGGCCGTGTCTGTGGCCGTGGCAGCCGCGGAGCTCGCCGTGTCCCGGCCGCTCGTCTTCACGGCAGCCCGCCGAACAGGGCGAGGGCGCGGTCCTGCGGCTCGTCTCCGAGGGGCACGACGAACCGGCGGTCGAGGAAGCGGTTGCCACGCTCGCAGGTCGTCTCGGACACGAACAGGCAGACGTGGCAGGCGGCGCCGTGCAGGAAGTCGGCGGGCGCCGACGGCAGCCGCTCGGCGCACAGTGGATCGGACGAGCAGTGCCGGGCGTCGGCGAGGGCCCGGCGGGTCAGCCGGAGCAGCTGGTCGGGCTCGGCCAGCGACACCAGCCCGCCCAGGGTGCCCTCCGCGTCCGGGACGGCCGTGTAGATGAGGATGCCGCCGCGCGGGTCGCCGTCGTCCCCGGCGTAGATGCGTTCGCTCAGGCTGGCCGAGCTGTAGCCGCACTCCAGCGCGATGGTCCGGATGAGCAGGTGGGACAGGGTGTGCAGGGCGAGGAATCGCTCCCCGGGCCAGCCCTGCATGGGATCGAAGTCCCCGGCGATCCGGTCGGAGTAGCGGTTCACCCGGAATCGGCTGTAGGCGTCGCGGTGCTCGCGCATCGCGACACTGTCCGCGACGCGGCGCGCCCACGGGCCGAGGATCTCCTCGGGCACCCGCAGGAACACGCCCTCGCCGCGGACCTCGCTCGCCGGTACCCAGGAAGCCGGCCCACGGGCCAGCGGCGCCCGGATGACGAGGTCGGGGTCGTCCGGGTCGGGCGCGTCCAGCCGGGTGAACCCGGTCAGCGCCCGTACCTCCCGCAGGCGTTCGGCCTGCACGACGTCGGCGTAGCAGCCGGCAAGCGGCGCCGGCACACCGCCGGGCTCGCGGCGCAGGGCGAAATCGTCGGTGGGTTCGGGGAGGACGGCGGAGGAGAAGATCTCCCACTCCGGGGTGCGCAGATCCGGGTAGGCCCGCTCGTCGTCGGCGTCGGCACCCGGGGCCGGGCCGGTTTCGATCGCGGCGCGATGCCGCTCGACGGCAGCCCAGATCTCCTCGTCCGTCCATCGGGCGAACTCGCGCAGCACCGCGGTCTGCGCGCGCGCCCAGGCCAGCATCGACACCGTGGGAAGACCTTCCAGGGCGGTCCAGTGCTGTTCGACCTTGACCGCCAGCTCACTGGCGCCGGTCCGCGGCACCGACAGCACCGACAGCGTCTGGGCGAACCACTGGTTGGATGCGCCGACGACGAGCAGGCGGGACTCCTGCGGGCACCCGCCATCGGCGAAGGTCCCCAGGTGGGGATGGCGGCCCCGGCAGCGTGGCAGGTGCTCCGCCCCCCGGCGTCCCATGGCCTCCCGGATGTTGCGCCGGGCGTCGCAGTTCACGCACCGGATCTCGACGTTGGCGCCGAGGTTGCCGCCGCGGTCCTCCATCCGCAGCCGGGGATGACTCGCCTTGGCGCACTGCGCGCCCCGGTGCACGAACATCGGGTAGGGGCAGTCGTCGAGATGCCCCGCGGTGCAGGCGAGCACGAAGCGGGCCGCCACCGCGAGCGGCCGGCGGCCGGTCTTCTTCCGCCCGCAGGTGCCGTGGAAGAAGCGGGCGTCCTGGGGCCGGGTCAGCCACGGGTTCTCGAACCCGAACGCGCGGGAGGCGATCACATCCAGCTCGTTGCAGGCGGTGCAGCGCAGCCAGTTCGGGAACGGCACGGTGGGCACGCCGATCCGGGCGCCCTGCCCGCTGCGGTCGCCCGCGTCGGTCTCCGCCCACGGGGCCGGGCGCAGCTCGGTGACGCCCCGGTCATACAGCCGCCGCACGGCGGCGAGCAACCGCGGCTCGACGATCGGCTGGTACTCGGGGACGTTGCGGTAGTCCCAGTCGTCGACGCCGCGGACGATCGCGGAGAAGTTCGGCAGGTCGACGAGCGCGCCGACACCGCTGGTGAACATCAGGTGACTGGGCCGGACCGCGCCGACCCGCCGGTGGAACGCCGTGACCATCAGATGCCCCTCCCCGGGAGCGCCGCGCGGGCCGACCGCGCCGGACGGCCCGCCCGTGCCGCCACGAAGGCCGTCTCCCCCAGCTCGTCCCCGACCGGGGCGGCCTCGTCGTCCACTACCTCGTCATCCCTGCCGTCCGCCTCGCTGCTCCCGATCTCACCGCTGCTCCCGATCTCACCGCTGCTCCCGATCTCACCGCTGCTCCCGATCTCACCGCTGCTCCCGATCTCACCGCTGCTCCCGATCTCACCGGTACCGTCGGCGTCCGGCGGCGCGCCGAACGCCCAGCCCGGCTCGCCGTAGGCGGGGGTGAAGATCTCGGCGGGGCCGGGCACCAGCAGGTTGATCTCGTGCTCAGTCTCCCGCATCGACTGGGCAACGGTGAGAACGTCCCAGCGGACGTGCCCGGCGGGCTCCAGCAGGCCGGTGACCCGCTGCTGTCCCCCGGCCGTGCGATAGCCGATGCGGGACGGGCCCGTCCTCGCCAGCTCCCACCTCTCGATCAGCTGCCGGATCCGTTCCTCGAGGTACTCCCGGCCGCGCGGCCCGGCGACGGCCTCGGCACGGGCCAGCAGCCGGTCGATCACTCCGCTGACCGCCGGGCCGGCGAGGTCCACGCCGTGGGCGTCGACGTTGCGGGTGTTCGCCTCGTCGGCGTGCCGGACGGCGGCGACGAACGTGCCGGTGGTGGTCCGGTCGAGGGAGCGGCGGGTGAACGGGGTCACGAACAGCGCCTCCACCTGCCGGTAGAAGGTCGCGTGGTAGTGCTCGAAGTCCTCGTAGTGGGCGAGATCCCGCGGCCGGGACCAGTTGTACAGGGTGACGACGAGACCCGGGCGGCCGGCGTCCCGGCCGACCCGGGAGGACGCCTGGATGTACTCGGCGGTGTTCTTCGGCCGGCCGATCACGGCCATCAGCCCGAAGCGGGAGACGTCCACCCCGACCTGGAGCATCGAGGTCGCGAGCACCACGTCGACCGGGATCCGGTCCTGGTTGCTCCGGGCGCGAGTGCGCTCGGCGAGGGGGTGCGGTGCCCGCCGGTCCCGCTCCCTGCTCCGGAACGATGCACGGACGTTCTCGGCGACGGCCTCCCGCCGCGCGGAAGTGTCGAGCTCGGGGTCGAAGGGGATCTCCAGGCGGCCCAACACCTCGCTGATGTCCGCCGACGAGACCCGGGAGGTCAGCTCCGAGATCGCGAGCATGCCGGTACCGGTGACGATGCGGTTGGCGAGCCCCTTGCGCCGGCCGTGGGTACGCACCCGGGTGGTGACGTCGTCGTCGAGGTAGCGGCGCATACCGGCGAGCTCGCGGGTGGCGTTGAAGTAGCCGACGAGGGTCAGGTAGGGCTCGGCGGGGGTGCCGTGCCGGTCGAACAGGGTCTGGCCGGCGAGGAGCAGGATCTCGGCGAGGCGGATCTCGGCGGACTTCATCCTCGTCCCGTGCGCGCAGACGCCGAGGTAGCGCCGGCCCGGGGTGGCGGGGGTGACCGGGACCCGCCGGGAGAAGAACGTATCGGTCACGTCGATCACCTGGGGCGGGAAGACGGCGAGGCCGCGGCCGAAGACGCCGAGCACCTGGTCGCGGGCCCGTCTGGTGGTCGCCGTCGAGGCCACGATCTTCGGGCCGGTGAGCGCGCCGGCCGGGACCGGCCAGGTGCACAGCTCGTCGACCGCGCTCTCGAACAGGCCGACGGTGGTGCCGAGCGCACCGGAGATCAGGTGCAGCTCGTCCTGAATGATCAGATCAGGCGGGCGCAGCCGGACGACCGGCTCGCTGGTCACGGCGGGCCGCCTGCCGCGGCTGTGGTGACGCTCGCCGCAGCCGGTGCGGGCGTCGAGGTCGTCGTGGCGGTACCCGTGCCGGGGGGCAGCGTCGGCTCACCCGGCCGAACAGGATCCCCGCCTCGCCGCGCCAGGGCAGCTGGGCGAGCTTATCGACGGTGGCGATGACCAGGCTCGGGGCGTAGCGGTAGATCTCCTCGTCGACGGTGAGCACCGGCAGGCCCTCGTCGGGCGCCGCCCGCCGGGAGAACGGGCAGGCGTCGGCCCCCTCGCCGTTCGGGCAGTACAGCAGCACCCGGCGGAGGTCCTCGTCGACGTGGGCGTCAGTATGGGCCCCGAGCGCGCTGCCGCACCACGGGCAGCTCAGGGTCTGCAGGACGTTGGCCCGCTTGCCGTCGCCGGCCTCGCGCGCCTCGCCGACCTGGTCGCGGGCGTCCTCGAACCGGTTCGGGGACACCCCGCCGCCGACCCACAGACCGATGCGGAACGGCGTGGCACCCCAGGTCGCCGGGTCCGCGCGGCGCTGCACCTCGGCGGCGCAGACCAGGGTGGCGGCCCGCTGGAACTGCTGGGCGGTGAGCAGCCGCAGCGTGTACCGCATGAGGACGGCGACCCCGGCCTCGCCGGAGCGGGCCACGGTACCGGTGCCGACGGTCCCCTGTAGGCGGCGGATCGCGAAGGTGTAGGCGGTCAGGCCGAGGTAGGCCTCGGTCTTGCCACCGCCGGTCGGGAAGAACAGCAGATCGACGACGGCGGTGGCGTCCGCGGCCCGCTCCGGGTGCGCCGGGTCGGTCAGGGAGGGCAGGTTGAGCAGCACGAAGCCGAGCTGGAACGGCCGCCAGGAGGCCTCCCCCGCGCCCCGGGCCCGCACGGCGGCGGTGGCCGCGGCGTAGTCCAGCCCCTGCTCGTCGCGCAGCCGGGCGATCGCCGTGTGCCGGCGCTGGGCGGCCATCGCCTCGTTGGCGAACTGGAACGCGGCCAGCGCCTCGCGGTGGCGCGGCTGGTCCTGGTCGGCGAGCAGGGCGATGCCGGCCCGGATGCGGTCCGCCGCTCGGCGGGCGTCGCCGATCGCCGTG
>NZ_CDWRCL010000258.1:0-5349 GCF_977927575.1 Frankia sp. CcCS3 | reverse complement strand
ATCACAAGATCAGCGACAGATCCAGTTTCTCAAGATGATCGGCGGCGGCGGCCACCCCGCCGGCGGCGGCGAAGGCGGCCCGCATCCGGGCAGCGGCGGCCCGGTACGACGGATCGTCCAGCACGGCCGTCACCGCGGAACGCACGGCGCTGGGTCCGGCCCGACCGAACTTGACGCGCACCCCGGCCCCGTTGCGGACGACCTGCTCGCCGATGATCGGCTGGTCGTCGCGAACCGGGGCGACCACCAGCGGAACCCCGTGTGACAGCGACTCGCAGACGGTGTTGTTGCCGGCGTGGCACACCACCGCCGACAACCGCGGAAGTAACACGACCTGCGGCACGAACGGCGCGACCAGCAGGTCGTCGGGCGCCGCGGCGGCGAGGTCGTCGACGAGCCCGGGTGTGGCGACGACGATCGCCTGTACCCGCTCGGGCAGGCCGAGCAACCCCTCCGCCGCCGCCCGCAGGAATCGACCGCCGGCCTCCCGGGTCACCGTGCCGAGGGAGACGAGCACCGCCCGGCGGGCCGGGTCGAGCCAGTCCCAGGGGAACTCGCCCACGCCGGCCCGTTTCCCGACCGCGCTGCCGACGAAGACCGCGTAGTCCGGGATCCCGGGGTTGTGCAGCATTTCCCGGACGGAGAAGACGAGGGTCAACGCCTCGGAGAAGCGCAGGTCCCCGACGGCCGCCTCGCCGGGCGGCACTCCGTGCCCGGTCTGGAACTCCCGCAGGCGGTCGACGACCCACTGCCCCAGGCCCGCGAGCGCCCCGTAAGGGTTGTCGAACTCGGCGGAGGTCGCCGCGAGGGTCGCCCAGCGCAGGCTCCGACGACGGGCGACGAGCGCGGCGCCCACCGCCTGCTGGTCGATGACGAGCAGGTCGGGCTGGAAGTCGTCGATGATCCTGTCGATCGCCGGGGCCATCATCGAGCCGAGCGGGAGCAGGAAGTCCTCCCACAGGAACTTCAGCGACGCCGGCCCCCTCAGCGCCCAAGACGTGTCCTGGATCCGGGACCACTTCTCGCCCAGGACCGCCTCGGGTAACGCCAGCAGGGCCAGCTCCGGCGAGATCAACGACCCGATGACGCCCGCGTACCCGGCGAGCGCCACCTCGTGACCACGGGCGGCCAGCTCGGCGGCGACCCCGACCGCCGGGTTGACATGCCCGGTCAGGGGCGGCACCACGAACAGCACGCGGCTCATCGGACTCTCCTCACGCCCCTCACACCCCTCGCCCCTCACACCCCTCGCCGGCCGCAGCTGCCGCGTCGGCCGGGATCGGGGCCGACCGGCGCTCGGCGTTGAGATCGGGCGGCGGCACCCGCTGCGTCCCCCAGTCCGGGGTGGCGAAGCGCCGGCCGTTCGCGCGCACGTAGGGCGGCGGCGTCGTCTGGCTGCGGAACAACCACCACCGCAGCAGGTCCCGCAGGTAGTGCGCGGCCTCCCGTAGCACCATGTGCGTGTGGTACTCCAGGACGATCAGGGTGCAATCGGGCACCAGCGCGGCCAGGCTCGCAGCCTGCCCGATGATGTCGGAGTTCTCCCCGTACACCGCGAGCACCGGGACGTTCAGCGCGGCCAGCGCCTCGGTGGAGAACGGCGGAGTCGCCAGCATGTCGGTGGCGATCGTCGTCTCCTACAGCAGCCGCTGCGCGGCCCGGGTGGCGTGACTGGCCACGCGCCCGGCGCCGTTGTCCAGCCACTCCTGGACCTCCTCGTCGCTCATCGCGACGAGGATCTGGGTCAGCGATCGGGCCATCTCCTCGCCGAGACCCTCGATCAGGAACGGCGGCTCGATCAGCGTCAGGCTCGCCACCCGGGAGGTGAACTCCAGCCCGAAAGCCAGCGCCATCGTGGCGCCGTAACTGTTACCCACCAGGTGCACCGGGCGGTCCACCCCGAGCTCGTCGAGCAGCCCGAGCAGGTCTGCCATCGAGTCCGCCAGCCCGTAGCCGCTGCGGGTCCGCTCGCTGCGCCCATGGCCGCGCAGGTCGTAGCAGATGACGTCGCAGCCGGCATCAGCGAGGCAGTTGCCCAGCGTGAAGTAGAAGCTGGAGATGTTGTCCATCACCATGCCGTGCACCATCACGACGACCGGCGAGTCCGTGGACGCTCCGCCCCTGGGCGCCAGTCGCTGCACATGCAGCCGGATCCCGTTCGCGATGACCTCAGCCACGGGCCTTCAGGCCGATCCCGCCGGCGCCAGCGTCGGGAGGCTGTCGACGATGAAGCGGACGACCTCGCCGACCCGCATGTTGATCACCTGGTCGACGTCCATGTCGGCAAGGAAGCCGACGAAGTCCACCGCCTCGCCGTATCGCTCACGCAGCCGGTCGGCCAGCGCCACGAACTCGATGCTCTCCAGCTCGAGATCCTGATTGAACGAGGTGGCCATCGTGATCTCCATGTCCACGACGTATTCCTCCCCGATCACCTCCCGCAGGAGCTCCGTGACCTCGCCGAGGATCCGGGCCTCGGCCTCGGCCCGTGTGACAGCGCCGGTGCGGTCGTCCGGTTCCGGGCCGGGAGGACCCTGCCTCGTCGTGCTCTGCGCAGACATCATCAACACTCCTTCTGGCTCTGGAGACCATGCGCCTCGACCTCGGGAGAGGTCCAGGCGACTATGTAATTGACGGTAGCGACATCGACTCTTCCGGCGGAGACGCCATCGCCCACAGCGTCCTGGCGCTGCGGCGGCGGTGCCCCGCCCTCGCGGGGCACCGGGCCGGTCGGTTCCGGCTGAATCCGGCCGGCGGCGTCCACCGTACGCAACGCCACCCACCGGGTCCGCTCCGGCACCGACCCGTCGGGACCATCCCCGTAGACGGTGACCCGGACCAGATCGGGCGGGGTGCCCCCCGCCCGGGAGGATGCGAGCCCATCCCTTCCCGGGAACTGGGCCGTCCCCAGGGAATGAGGGCCGTCCACGACGAACCGGCGTGGACGGCCGGCGAGGCCCGTTCCGTCGGCCTTCGCCGCCGCCTCTTTCGCCGCCCACAACCGGGTGAACCACACGGCCCGCCGGTGAGAATCGATGCCGGCGACCCGGTCGAGCAGGCGCAGTTCGCTGGGCGCCAAGGCCGCCTTCTCGACCCCGGCGGCGCGGGACACGATCTGCTCAAGATCGATACCGACCTCCCCGTCCGCGGCGACCAGGGCCACGGCGAGCTCCGGCTTGTGGGCGAGCGACACCCACGGGGGGTCGAGCGCGGGGACACCCGGCCGCGCCGGCAGGGAGGTGATGACCGGGGCACCCACGTCGTCGTTACGGATCCCGATCTCGATCCCCCAGACGGGCCCCGCTCCCCGCTCCCACAGCCATCGCCGGACTGCGTCCTGGACGGCGATCCGTCCCAACAGCCGGCCACGCGCCGCCCTGGGGTTAAGCGCGGCGAGCCGGGCACGCTCGGCGGCATCAGCGTAGTGGCGCACGATCAGTTCCCGCGAAGCCGCATCGGGCCAGCGGTCCACGGCGACCACCCAGCCCTCACCGGAGGGCTGCGCCACGGTGTTCAGCTCCGGCGCACGCACCATCGCCCAGAGCACGTCGTCGTTGGCGAACCGGCGGTCGGTCCACCCGGTGATGACCGCCCAGACACGCCCGTCAGCCCGCCGCACCTCCATGTCCGCGGTCACCGTGCGCTCGGCCACCTGACGGATCCGTACGACGCAGTCCACCAGGTCGCCCTCTACCGGCACCGGGCCGTGGAACCGCACGTCGGCCAGGGACTGCGGGAGCAGGAGGGAGTCGTCGGACAGATGCTCCATCGCCCAGTAGCCGAAGAGCTGGCCCACGTTGTCGAGCAGGGCGCCGGACGCCGACGGCACCCGCAGACGCCCCCGGATACCGGTCGGGGCGATCGCCTCGATCCGATGGATGCCCTGGTAGCCGGGACCGTGGAAGAGGAACCGGGCCCCGTAGAGATCCCTGCCATGATGCCGCGGGGGCCGCTCGGCGGGCAGCGTCGGGCCCGTCCGGCCCACCGACAGATCGGCGGTGATCGCGGTCGGCCCGGGCGACGGCAGGTGGTCCGCCGCGAACAGCACCGTGCCGCGGGCGTAGCCGTCCACGGTCACCCGCACCGCGTCCGGCCCTGCGGGGGCGAGCGCAATGGACACCTCCACCGCCGGCTCGATCGCGAGCCAGCGCAACGCCCGAACGTCTCGGACACCGACCGGCACCCGGCCCGGCAGCAGCGCGGCGGCCTCGCCGATCATGAGCTCGAGGACCTCGGTCATCGGCACGACCGGGAACAGATCGGACATGTCCGCCCAGCCCGGCGGCTGACGGTAGAAGCAGTGGTCGACGATGTGCGGCATCGACGCCAGCGACAGCCGTCGCCGGAACATCCGCGGCCCGGGTTCGGGACTGTCACGGGGCACGGGTACCCGGCCCACCGCGGACGTCCGACCTGCGCCCGGGGTCGCAGCGCCCGGGATTGCCCCGCCCCCCGGTCCGGGCGGGGGGACCCGAGCCGATGTCGCCCCATGCGACCAGCGGTCGACCACGGTGGACATCACCGCGTCCGCCTCGGCGAGCGCGGCCCGCAGCTCGGCGATCACCGGATGCGTCGGCACGTCACCCCCGGCCCAGGCCGGCGGATTCCGGTGGGTCCGATCAGCACTGCCCGGGTTGAGCAGGTCGCCGGCTCCGCCGCCGAGGCGGATCAGGGGGGTGCCGAGGCTCAACCGCACCGGGGCACCGACGCGGTGCAGTCCGTTGGCCCCCCCGGGGGGCGGCGGCACCGCCGGCGCGGGTCGCGACCGGCAGGGCAGCAGGTCCATCCGGGGCGCGGCGCCTTCCGCCCACATCGCCGCCGCGACCCGCCGCAGCTGGTCCAGCCCGGGGCGCTTCACGGTATTCGTGACCAACGAGAGATGGTCGTTGCCGGGCAGGGTGTCGTCGATGAATCCCGCGACGCTGCCCACTCCGACCTGGATGAAGGCACGCACCCCGCGCTCGCGCAGCCGCTCGACGAGCTGGCGGAAGCGAACCGGTTCGACCAGGTGCCGAAGAGCGAGCGCGCGGATGGCGTCGTGGTCGCTCGGGTAGGGCGCCACCGTGGTCGCCGACCAGATCGGCACGCTCGCCTCGACGAACGCGGTGAGGGCGAGCCGCGCCCGCATCGGGTCCAGGTACGGCTCGAGAAACGGGGAGTGGAACCCCGACCGGAACGGCAGGATCTGGCCCAGCACGCCGTCGCGGCGCAGCCGGTCCAGCGCGGTGCGCACGCTGTCCTCCCGCCCGCAGATGATCGACTGATGCGGGCAGTTGTCGTGGGAGACGACGACCTCGCCGAGCCCGGCGATGACCTCCGCCGAGCGCGCCGAAGACGACCCCCGACACC
>NZ_CDWRCL010000257.1:0-5360 GCF_977927575.1 Frankia sp. CcCS3 | reverse complement strand
GATCGGGTCCGCGGGCGCGGCGGGGCCGGCGCCCGTGGGGTCGGCGCCCGTCGTGGTGCGCGAGGCGGCCGACTCGCCGTTCTGGCGTCAGGTCGCCGGCACCGTGATGCGCCACCCGGTACTCACCGGCCTGCCGGTGATCGCGGTTCTGCTCGTCCTCGGGGCGCCCTTTCTGCACGTGAACTTCGGCACCCCGGACGACCGGGTGCTGAAGCCGGGCTCGGCGGACAGCCGGATCGTCGGTGATGCCCTGCGGGGCGCGTTCGCCGCCGACATCGGCGGCGCGCTCGACGTCGTCGTCCAGGCCGCCGGGCCGGGCATGATCGACCGGTCCGCGCTCGCCTCCTACGCGACCGCGCTGTCCGAACTGCCGGACGTGGCCCGGGTCGATAGCGCCCTCGGGTCCCACATCGATGGGCGCCGGGTCGTACCGTCCGGTCCGGCCAGCCGACGGTTCGCGATCGCCGGAGCGGATTCCCTCCAGGTTGTGCCCGCGGTGGACTATGCGTCGGACCGGGCGCAGGCTCTCGTCCGGGCCGCGCGTGCGGTGCCGGCGCCCGTGGGGACCAGTGTGCTGATCGGTGGCGCATCCGCCGTCCTGGTAGACGGCAAGACCACGATCGCCGACCGTCTCCCGGTCGCCCTCGGGCTGATCGCGCTGGCGACCTTTGTGCTGCTGTTCCTGTTTACCGGCAGCGTGCTGCTACCGGTGAAGGCCATCGTGCTTAACGGGCTGGTGATGTGCGCCGTGTTCGGCGCCTCGGTGTGGATCTTCAGTGACGGCCACCTGTCCGGGTTCCTCGACTTCACCCCCGGCCCGCTGGACACCTCCATGCCGGTCCTGCTCTTCTGTATCGCCTTCGGGCTCTCGATGGACTACGAGGTCTTCCTGCTCTCCCGGATCAAGGAGGCGCACGACGCCGGCGCGCCCAACACCGAAGCGGTCGCCACCGGGCTCGCCCGGGTTGGGCGGATCGTCAGCACCGCCGCCGCGCTGCTCGCCGTCACCTTCGTCGCGTTCGGTACCTCGTCGGTCCGGTTCATCCAGATGTTCGGGATCGCCACCGCGCTCGCGATCGTGCTCGACGCCACCCTCATCCGAGGGGTGCTGGTCCCCGCCTTCATGCGGGTGGCCGGCGACTACAACTGGTGGGCCCCTGGCCCGTTGCGGACTCTGTATCAGCGGTTCGGACTGCGCGAATACTCCGTCCCGGAGCAGGCCGGGGTCAGAACCGTTCGAAGCCGCGCCGACGCTCCCAGTCGGTGACGGTCCGCTCGTAGCCGGCGAGCTCGACTTCGGCCGCATGGGCCAGATGGGCGACGACCCGATCACCGAAGGCGGCCCGGGCCACCGCACTGGCCCGCCACCCGTCCACCGCCTCCCGCAACGTCGCGGGCAGCCGTGGCAGGTCCGGCATGGTGAAGGCGTTGCCCATCCGTCCGGGTTCGAGCGGGAGACGGTGCTCGATGCCGTAACGGCCGGCCGCGATCATCCCGGCGACGGCGAGGTAGGGATTCGCGTCACCGCCCGGCACCCGATGTTCGACGCGCAGCCCCGACCCGTCGCCGACCACCCGTATGGCGCAGGTCCGGTTGTCGCGTCCCCAGCTGATTCCGGTCGGAGCGAAGGAGCCCGGCGCCAGGCGCTTGTACGAGTTCACGTTGGGTGCGTACAGCAACGCGAAATCGGCCATGCAGGCGAGCTGCCCGGCCACGAACGAGCACATCAGCGCGGACATCCCGGCGGTGTCGTCGCGAGAGCCGGGGGGTGGGAAACCGGGGGGTGCGGTGCTCGGTGGGGCCAAGCCGGGGTGCCGGACGAGCGCCCCCTCACCTTCGGGGGACGGCGCGAACACACACGCCCCGCCCGTCCCGCGCAGGGACAGATGAACGTGGCAGGAGTTCCCCTCGCCCCCGTCGTACTTCGCCATGAAGGTCAGGGCCTGCCCGCCCGCCGCGGCGATCTTCTTGGCGGCGGTCTTGTAGAGGGTGTGGTTGTCGCAGGCCTGCAGCGCCTCGGCATACCGGAACACGATCTCGAACTGCCCCGGATGGACCTCCCCGCGCGCGGACTCGACCGCCACCCCGACGCCGGCCATCGCCCGCCGGATGCGCCGGACCAGATCGTCCAGTCCTTCCGTGCCGGAAAGCGCGTAGTCGATGTTGTAACGGCTGGCCGGGGTGAGATCGGTGTAGGAGCGCCGCGCAGCTCGACGGTAGGACTCGCGGAAGACCAGGAACTCCAGCTCCGTCCCGGCGAAGGCGGTCAGACCGGAGTCGGCGAGCGCGTCGAGCTGTCGACGCAGCACGGCACGGGGAGCGACGTCCACCGGGGACCCGTCCGGCCAGAACGCGTCCGCGAACACCACCGCGTCGGACGGATGCCAGGGTGCGCGGCGCAACGTGGTGAGGTCGGGCTGTAGCCGTAGATCACCGAAGCCGTCGTACCAGGGCGAGTGGGGGTAGCCTCCGTCGGTCTTCATGTCGACGTCAACGGCGTGCAGGTAAGTGCAGGCGCCGAGGCCGTCGGCGAGCACCGGTCCGGTGAAGTGCTCCGGGGACACGGCGCTGCCGACGAGCCGGCCCTGCAGGTCGACGGTGGCGACGATGATCTCCTCGACTGGTTCGGCTCCGGCCAGCAGGTCACGTAGCACTCCCCGGCCGGCTGCGTTCTCCCCGACCGCCTGATCGGACGATGACCCGGGGCCGATCGGGCGGGGCTGGACCCGCGGTGCGGGCCGCCCGGTTGGCTCAGGTGGCTCAGGCGGGCCCGGGGGGTCGGGATGGGCCGGAACCTGGGCCGATGGTGGGGTCGGAACCGGCGACGATGTCATGCGTTCTCCGTTCATACCGTAGGCGGCGCCGGTTCCGTCGGGGCTGCCGGTTGTGCCGGGCCCGTCGTGAGGGTGGACACGTCGTGCAGGGGGTTCGCGACCTCGCCGTGCATCAGGTCGAAGCCTCCGTCCCGGTCGGCGCGATCGTGGAACCCGGCGCCCGCGAACTGCTCGCGGTTCAGGCAGACCCGACCGAACGCCGGCCCGAGGAGATCGATCGAGGTGAACCGCTCCCGCAGGGCCGGGAACCTCGCGTGGTACCGGTCGACCGTCGCCCGCACGAGCCGCCAGAACTGGTTCTCGCCCACGTCGAGATGATCCGCCACGAGCACCGCGAAGAAGCGGAAGTGCCCGGCGAACACCGCCGAGAGCAGGGAGTGGGCCAGGACCGGGCCGGGCCACCGCCGGCAGTGCTCGACCGCCTCCGGTGGCATCTCCCGCCGCTCGGGGAACTCGCCGGACACCAGTTCGATGTCCGCGCCGAAGTCCTTCACGGCTATGCGGCGGGGCATCTCCTCGGCATCGAAGATGCACAGGACGTTCTCGCCGTGCGGCGTGAAGGCCACGCCGTACCGGTACAGGTAGTGCAGCAGCGGCGGCAGGAGGGCGGAGAACAGCGCGGCGAGCCAGTCGTGTGCCGGCCGGCCCGAGCGGGCCACGAGCTCGGCGACGACTGCCCGACCGTCGGAGCCGACCGCCAGCAGGGACGCGAGGCTGCGCGCCCGCTCCCCGCCGTCGAGAAACCGCTCCACCGGATCACGCCAGAGCACGCCGAGTAGTTCGTGGAGGCGGTAGGGCGCGTCGGGGACGGCGTCGTAGGCCGGGTGCCGGACGGTGGCGCCGACGACCTCCGGAAGCAGGAGAACCCGGGTCACATCGCGCAGGAAGGGATCCGCGTCGCGCAGCCCGAGCAGCCAGCTCGACATCGCCGGTCCGGCGATGGCGTCAGCCGCCGACATCCCCCGCCACACCAGCGTGTTACGGATCATCAGCGCGAGCTTGACGTTCCGCCGGTCCGGCCGGTCGACGTTGGCGAGGGTGCGCACCGCCTGCAGGGGCAGGTACCGGTCCGGTGCCTCGCCCAGCGGGACCAGCAGACCGGTGGCGATCTCAGCCGCATAGAGCGGCACGATTACGTTCTCCCACTGCCACGGATGGACGGGTAGCCAGATATAGTCGGCGATCGTCGTACCGGCGGGTGGTCCGGCGGCGGGCGCGGGGCCCGGCCGGCGTGGATCGTCTGGCAGGGCCCGGCGGAGCACATCGGTGAAGTGGGTGCGGGTCTGCTCGTCGAGTTCCGTGGTGAGCAGGTCAGGCGCGGTCGACGAGCCCTGTCCGGAAAGGTCGATGGCCCCGGGGCCGCTGGTTCTGGGGGCGCTGGCCTCGGGGGCGCTGGCGCTGTACCGCCCGATCGCGCGGTGTGCGGCCACCCACCGCAGTCGGAAGGGCCGGCGTGCCTCGGGGGTGTAGACAGCCGCGGCCGCGCCGAAACCGAGCCGTCCCTTGTTCGCGACGAGACAGGGATGGCCGGTCTGGTGCCCCTCGAGCGCGACGAACGGCAGATTGGCGAGATCCACCGCGGGAATCGCCGTTCCGAGTAGATGATGATCGGCGGCCTGGGTGGCGAGCAGATCGCGTACCACGTCGGCGAGGACCGGGTCGGACCAGCCGAGCAGGACCTGCATGTCCTGGAGGAAGCGGATCGGGTCGTCCGCCGGTGCGGTGCCCGGAACGGTCGGTGTGGTGCCCGGTTCGGGGGGTCTGCCATCCGGGCCGGGCGGCGTAACCGAGCGGGTCAGCGTAGCGGCATCGATCCACCAGGACCCGAATGTGCCACGTCGGGCGGTGAAGGCGTACGTGGCGCCCGCGGCTCGGAGCCGGTAACCCTGGATGGGACCCCGTCCGATCGGGGGGTGCCTGCGCCCGTTCGGGGCCACGCCGCGCACCGTGAGGTCGCTCGTCCGCGCCGGTGCGGTGGGTGTCGGCCCGCCCGGGGAGCCCGCCGGCCCGGCCGCGGCATCCGCTGGCTCGTCGGGTTGCGGACTGAGTAGCTCCTCGTAGGCCATTTCAGCGATGAGCTTGGCCAGCAGGGCACGGCCGGCCTGCCGCCATCGGTCCGCCGACCCGGTCCGCCCCGGGGACGGTGCCGCGGGCGGCGGCGCGGACCATGACGTGGTCAACGTCCGACCGTTCCGGCTGTCTTGGCCGTCTCGACCGGGGCCGGATCGCGCGGCCGCGCGATCCGCTCGCCGGCGGCCTGGCCATTCCCGTCCGGCTGGCCCGACCGGGCGGGGACCCCGAAGGTCGTGAACGCCGACGGCGACGGCAGCCGGTACGCGTCGCCGTCGGTCAGGTCGTCGAGGATGACCGCGGCGCGCCAGGCGCCGAGGCCGAGATTGGGCGTCCCGACGCCGTGTGTGTGCAGCTCCGCGTTCTGGACGTAGACACGGCCGGTGAGACCGGCGTCGGTCGCCACCCGGTACCGGGCGTCGACGCGGAAGCGGATCTGTCGCTGATCTTGTGATC
>NZ_CDWRCL010000256.1:0-5368 GCF_977927575.1 Frankia sp. CcCS3 | reverse complement strand
TCCTGCTAACTATGACGCCCTCAGGACGTGCCGACACGGCGCAGCGCCACCGCCGCGACAGACAGCGTCACCACCCCGACGGCGGCGCAGATCCCGAGGTCGAGGACCACCTTCGCCCAGTCGACGCCGGGTTGGAAGGCGGCCGCGAGGGCGTCCACCGCGTAGCTGCTGGGCAACGCGTCCCGCGCCCAGCGGCCGACCTCGGGCAGCCGGCCGGAGGGGATCACACCGAAAAACAGCACGATGCTCATTCCGAGCTGGCCGGCGACGGTCGCGAGCTCCGACCGAGGAGCGAGCAGGCCGACCGCCGCCCCGAGCCCGGACAGGCAGATCCCGGCGAGGGCCACGACAGGCAGCAGCAGCCACAGGCCAGACAGCGGCAGCCCGTAGAGCAGCGCCCCCAGCACCGCGGTGACGACGGTGCCGGGCGCCGCGAAGGTCGCATATGAGGCCGCCGTGCCCAGCACCACCGCGACGCCGGGCACCGGCAACGTGAGGTAGTAGTCCAGGGCACCGGACGCCCGCAGCGCCCCGAACCGCTGGGCCAGCAGGTTCAACGCGACGAAGGCGACCACGAGCACCGTGGAACCCGCCACGACCTGCCCGGCGGCCGTGGTGTCGCCGACGTCGAGAATCCCGCGCAGCAGCACGAGGATCCCGACCGACTGGAACGACGCGACGAACAGCAGCGGGATCCGTCCCACCTTGGAGCGGGCGAGCTGCCCGCGGTAGACCGCACCGAACGCGGTGCGGAACGACGTCAACGGCGGCAGCTGCGGCGGGGCCAGCGGGGCGCTGCTCGGCGGGGCGGAGGCCGGCGCCGGCCGCGTGGCGGGAAGCGGGCGGCCATCCACGACCGATGGCGCCGGCACCCCGGATGCCCCGCCACCGGATGCCCCGAGCGCGTCCGGAACGACGGTCACCGGAAAATCACGATCATGCGCGCTCCAGGTCCCGCGACCCGCCGCCGAGGGTGAGGTACACGTCCTCCAGCGAGGGAGTGGCGAGACTGAAATCGTCCAGCGCGGCGAACGCCGGGCCGGCGGTCAACCGGCCGAGGGCGTCACGGGCCGCGGCCGGAGCCAACCGGATGGTCCACCGCCGTCCGTTGACCACGGCGAGCGCGGCCAACATCGCGACGGTGGGATCGTCCGCGGGCGGGTCGTGGCGCCACGCGAGGTCGAGCCGGACGTCACCGGACAACGATGCCTTGAGCTGGCCCGGAGTGTCGTAGGCGATCACCCGCCCGGCGTCCAGGACGGCGACCCGGTCGAGCACCGACTCCGCCTCGAGGACGTTGTGCGTGATCAGCACGACGGTGACACCGACGGTGTCCCGGCGACGTTGCAGCGCCGACCACACGGCCCGCCGGGCGACGGGGTCGAGGCCGGTGGTTGGCTCGTCGAGGACGAGCATCGGCCGGTCCCCCACCAGGGTGGTGGCGACACACGCCAGCCGGCGTTGCCCACCGGACAGCTTCGACAGCGGGCGATGCGCCACCGCCTCCAGACCAAGCTCGCCGAGCACGGCGTCACGGACCGCCCGCACGGCGGAGCGGGGGACGCCGCGCATGCGGGCGGTGGTCGCCACGGCCGTGGCGACCGGCAGCTCGGCCAGCGCGAGATCATCCTGACCCAGGTAGGCGGCGAGCCGGGCCGGCAGACCGCGGGCAGCCAGCACGTCGCGGCCAAAAAGGGTAATCGTGCCCGCGTCCGGCCGCAGCAGACCCATCAACTGGCGGACCAGCGTGGTCTTCCCGGCGCCGTTCGGCCCGAGCACCCCGAACACCTCGCCCTGCCGGACGTCGAGATCGATCCGATCATTGGCGAGAACGGCATGCTCACCCGTCCCGTGCCGCCGGGTGAGCCCGCGGACCGCGTAGCTCAACACATCGACCATTGTCGCAGTCGGATCCGGTCGATGGTCCCGGGCCGGCGACGGGCGCTGATCATACCGCGCTGCTCATCCACACCACGACGTCGAGCATCCGCAGCGGGGTGATCGGGGGACCCGCGACGGGTACCAGCGCCCCGAGCCGGCGGAACTCCTCGGCGTTCTCCCGCAGGTCGTACTGCATCGCGCGGATGAGCAGGCCCATGTACTGCCGCCAGGACCGCCCGTCCCGCGGCGACGGCGGGACGCAGTCCTCGTGCTGGTAGAAGATCCTCACCTTGGAGTCGAACAACGGGACCAGGGCGGGCCGCTTGCGGTGCAGCACCTTGGCGATGAGGGAGCCCTTGACGTCCCGGTCGGAGACGTCCGGGTCGTCGAGGGGGTCGTAGAGCGCGGCGACCAGATCGAGGGTGACCTCGTCGGCCTCGATGAGCTCGATGCCGGGAGGAAGCCTGTCCAACGCCCGCTGTAGCAACGGCATCAGTGCGGTGAGCGTGTGCATCCGATCCACGTCCACATGCACGCCGAGCAGGCACGGGGCCAGGAGATCCCCGGTGCATAGCAGATCCGGATCACTATTGGTGACCAGGCCGTCGTAGTACGGGTAGGCGTAGCGCAGACCTCGCTTGCGCGGCCCCAGGTACTCCTCGAGCAGGCTCTCCGCGTCGAAGACCTCCCGGGTGCCCTTCGCCAGCTTCAACCTGGGTCTCCTCATCATGATCCGTGAACTCCCCGGCCGGTCGCAACCCCAGGTGACGAAGCCGGTCTCCCCCCTCATCTTCTCCTGTCCCGGTCGACGATGGCGCAGGGGTCGGGTGCCACGCCAGAACGGTCACCGTCCGCCACCCGTGCCCGGCACACCGTCCGATCATGCGGACGGTCTCGACCGGGTCAGCGACGGTCCGGGGACAGTGGGATGAATCTCATACCCGGCGGCCCGCTTCCCGGTGGGGCCGGGTCCACCACCCGCACCCGAGGATCGGTTTCGAGCTGCGAGAGCCGGCCGGCCGGGGCGCGGACCACCGCGGCGAACAGACATCCACACCCGGCCCGCAGATCGCTCGCCGCTCGCCGCTCGCGGTCGGCGGCGGCAGTGTCGCCGACCTGCGTGTCGGCAGCGGCTCGGGCGTCCGCCTGGGCCGCCGCCGACCCGAAGGCGGCCCGGACGTCGGCCACCGGATCGCGCACGAGGGCCTGCTCCTGTTCACCCCCGATACCGGCGGTGAAGAACACCTGCACGGTCCGGAAGTCGCCGAACACCTCGAGCAGGTCGGCGGGGGTGCGGGGCGCGGTGAGACTGGCCACGGCGTAAAGATCGGCGCCGGGGGCGGCCGAGGTCAGCGACGCGAGGTTCTGCCGGCTGGCGCCGAGGTAGTCGGCGACCGGGTCGTTCGGCCCGGGGCCGATCGTCACCACGGGCAACACGGGCGCCGCCGGCTGGTCGGGCGCCGCCGGCTGGTTCGCGGACGTCGGCGCCTCCCCGGTCGCCGGGGAGGACCGTCCGGACGACGGAGCATGATCGACGCCCTGCAGAATCGCGGCCGTTGCGCTCACCACGATCAACGCGACGAGTCCGAGGACAAGCATCCGGACGCCCCATTCCACCACCCCGCCGGGCGTGACTCCGGCCACGTCGAGCAGGGCCGGCGGACCGTCATCGTCGTCGGAGCCGGCAGGCAAGGGACGGGCCCGGTCCCGGGTCCGGCGGACCCGACCGATCTCCCGCGCCGCCAGGCCCACCATCCGCGCCCGGACGATCGCGATCGCGCGAGAGGTCGCCGGCAGCGTGCGGGCGTCGACCCGATCGAGCAGCGCCCCCAGCTCGTGGACCGGTGGGCGCACGGTGGGCCACCCCCGGCCGGCGGGGGCCTGCGCCGGCACCGCTCCCCCAGGTGCCGCGGGAGCGGGCACCGGCGCCGAGGTCGCCTCCCCGAGCGTCACCGGCTCCGTCATGGCTGGTCCCGCAGTCGTTCCACCGCCTCGGCCAGGTCAGCCGGGTCCGGGCTGGTGAACTCGACCCGTCCGCCGTGACCGGGATGATCGAAGGACAGCTGCGCCGCGTGCAGCCACTGGCGGGTCAGGCCGAGCCGCTCGGCGAGCGTGGGGTCGGCCCCGTAGGCGAGGTCCCCGACGCACGGGTGCCGCAGGGCGGACATGTGCACCCGGATCTGGTGGGTGCGCCCGGTCTCCAACCGCACGGACAGCAGGGAGGCGGCCCGGAACGCCTCCTGGAGATCGTAGTGGGTGATACTCGGCTTGCCGTCCGCGACGACGGCGAACAGCCCCGGCCGGCGCGGATGCCGGTCGATCGGGGCGTCCACGGTGCCCCGCAGCGGATCGGGATGGCCCTGCACCACGGCCCGGTAGCGTTTGTCCACCGCACGGTCACGGAACGCCCGTTTCAGCAGGGTGTACGCACGCTCGCTCTTGGCGACCGCCATCACCCCGGTGGTACCGACGTCGAGACGGTGCACCACCCCCTGACGCTCGGCCGCGCCCGAGGTGGAGATGCGGTATCCCGCGGCCGCCAACGCCCCGATCACGGTCGGTCCGGTGAAGCCGGGCGCCGGATGGGCGGCGACCCCGACCGGCTTGTCCACGACGATGATGTCGTCGTCGTCGTAGAGGATGCCGAGACCCTCGACCGGCGTGGGTTCCACCGCCACCGGACGCGGCGCGGCGGGCAGCCGGACCTCCAACCAGGCACCGCCGCTGACCCGGTCGGACCGGCCCCGGACCTTCCCGTCAAGGCTCGCCTGGCCGTCGTCGACGAGCGCGGCGGCCACGGTCCGCGACAGCCCGAACATCCTCGCGATCGCCGCGTCGAGACGGACGCCGTCGAGCCCGTCCGGGACCGGTAGGGACCGCAGGTCACCGCCCGTGATGGTCACTGCCCCCGCCGACGGGCTGATGCTCGGCGTAGCGCGTGCCGTCCAGACCCACGCCACGCAGGGACAGGATGACCGCGAGCACGCCGCCGCAGACGATCGCGGAGTCGGCCACGTTGAAGATGGGCCAGTAGTGGAGGTGAACGAAGTCCACGACGTAACCGCGCAGGGGACCCGGCGCGCGGAAGATGCGGTCGGCGAGGTTGCCCAGCGCCCCGCCGAGTAGGGCGCCGAGCACGAGAGCCCACCCCACCGACCGCAGCCGGCGGGCGGTGAACACCACCACCGCGACCACGGCCAGGGCGACCAGGCTGAGCAGCACCGTCGCGCCGCCCGCGAGGCTGAAGGCCGCTCCGGAGTTGCGGGTGAGCTCCAGGTCGAGCAGGCCGGGGATGACCTCGACAGGCCCCCGGTCGGACAGGGTGGCCACCGCGACGTGCTTGGTGATGATGTCCGACAGCAGGACGATCGCCGCCGCGACCGTCAGCGTGGCCACCGCCCGGCGGGAACCGGCGGTCGGGCGAGCCTCGTCCCGCCCGCGCGGTACCGGCGCCGACCCCCCGGGCGGGGCCGAGGGCTTCGTGGGC
>NZ_CDWRCL010000255.1:0-5377 GCF_977927575.1 Frankia sp. CcCS3 | reverse complement strand
CCCAAACAGGCCCTAGGGGCCGGGGGATCTGCTCCGCCGCGGGCTCTCCGCGTGGCGGCCGTTGGTGGCAGCATGAGAGGGACGCCGGGACGCCCAGCGCCCGGACGGACGTACAGGAGCGCTCATGGATGCTTCAGGCACACCCACCCACCCGGCGGGCCCGGCGGCGACGCCCTACGGCGCGCCGACCACGCCGCCGCGGCCACGCCGGTCCCGTTTCACAGTGCGTGACGTCGCCGCGGCGAAGAACCGGGGCGAGAAGTGGTCGATGCTGACCGCGTACGACGCCACCACCGCCGCCGTCTTCGACGAGGCGGAGATCCCCGTCCTGCTGGTCGGGGACTCAGCCGCCAACGTCGTCTACGGCTACGACACGACCGTGCCGATCACCGTCGACGAGCTGCTGCCGCTGGTCCGGGCGGTGGTCCGCGGAGCACCGCACGCGATGGTCGTCGCCGATCTGCCCTTCGGGTCGTACCAGGGGGGGCCGGCCGAGGCGCTGGCGAACGCTACCCGCTTCCTCAAGGAGGGCGGGGCGCACGCGGTGAAGCTCGAGGGCGGTTCCCGGGTGGTCCGGGCGGTGGACGCCCTGGTCGGCGCCGGCATCCCCGTTATCGGGCATCTGGGGCTGACCCCGCAGAGCATCCACACTATCGGGGGCTACCGGGTCCAAGGCCGCGACGAGGCCGGCGAGGTCCTGCTGGCCGACGCGCTGGCGCTCGAGGCGGCCGGCGCGTTCGCGGTCGTGCTCGAGGTGGTTCCCGCCGATCTGGCCACCCGGGTGACGAAGGAGTTGCGCATCCCCACCGTGGGCATCGGAGCCGGCTCGGGATGCGATGCCCAGGTGCTGGTCTGGCAGGACATGGCCGGGCTGAGCGACGGCCGCGCGCCGCGGTTCGTCAAGCGGTACGCGGATCTGCGCACGATTCTCGCGGACGCCGCCCGGGCCTACCGCGCGGACGTCCGGGACGGCAGGTACCCGACAATCGAGCACAGCTACTGATCAGCCATCCGGCCGGTGGTGCCGGCGGCGGCGCTGTCACTCCGGCCCATCGCCGGTCCGGGCCAGCGCCGCCGCGAGCACGGACCCCGCCTCGACCAGGGACGGGCCGTACCAGGTCAGCAGGCGGCCGGACACGCAGACCGCGGGCGCGCTGAAGGTCTCGGGTCCGTCCGACGGGCTGAAGGGGTACGGCTCATCGGGCAGGACCACCAGGTCATGGGGCGGGACGGCCGCGGGATCGATCCGAGGGTAGCGGTCCGGCGAGTCCGCCAGCACGTTGTCGACCCCCAGCCGGCGCAGCACGTCGCCGGTGAAGGTGTCCCGGCCGACCGCCATCCACGGCCGGCGCCAGATCGGCACCAACGCCCGCCGCCGCGGCCCGGCGGCCGGCACGGCCCAGGCCTGCCGGGCGGCGTCGAGCCAGCCGGGACGAGCCAGCCCGCAGGCCAGGCGCAGCATCCGGTCCAGGCTCACCAGAGCCTGATCGACCGTGGTAGGGGCGGTGACCCACACGGCGAGCCCGGCCCGGCGCAGCGCGGCGAGGTCGGGTTCCCGGTTCTCCTCGGCGTTCGCGCAGACCAGGTCCGGAGCCAGGGAGACGATGGTGTCGAGGTCGGGGTTCTTTGTCCCCCGGACCCGGGCGACGGCCAGCCCCGCGGGATGGCTGCACCAGTCGGTGGCACCCACCAGCAGACCGGGCGCGGTAACGGCGATCGACTCGGTGAGGCTGGGAACGAGCGAGACGATCCGTTCCACCCGCGCCGGAATCGCCACCGGGTGGCCCAGATCGTCCCGGAGGGCCGTCCCCGCCTCTCGTTCCCGCCCGTTCGCCACCGTGGCCACGTCCGAACGGGCCACGTCCGGAGAGGCCACGTCCGGACGCCGCTCAGACATCGGTGACCCGCAGGCCGGCGTGTGACTTGTACCGACGATTGACCGAGATCAAGTTTGCGGTCAACGCCTCGACCTGACCGGCGTTGCGCAACGTGCCGGCGTAGATGCCCCGCATGCCGGGAATGCGCTCGGCGAGCGCGGCCACCAGATCGGTGGCGGCCCGATCGTCGCCGAGGACCAGGACATCAGTGTCGATCTTCGCGACCGCGTCATCGGCCAGCAGCACCGCAGAGACGTGGTGGAAGGCCGCCACGATGGTGCTGTCCGGCAGGACGGCGGCCGCCTGCTGCGCGGCGCTGCCCTCGGGCACCGCGAGCGCGAAGGCACCCCCCTTGTCGAAGCCGAGGGGGTTGACGCAATCGATCACGATCTTCCCGGCCAACGGCTCCCGCAAGGCGGCCAGGGTCTGGCGATGGCCATCCCAGGGAACCGCGATGATGACGATATCCGCGCGCTCGGCGACCGTGGCGTTGTCCGCGCCTTCGATACGCAGGCCGGGACGCGCGAGCGCGGCCGCGGCCTGCTGGCCGCGTTCGGTCGAGCGGGACCCGATCAGCACGAGATGGCCGGCGGCGGCGAACCGCAGACCGAGGCCCCCGCCCTGCGGACCCGAGCCGCCGAGGATACCGATGATCAGCGCGGGGACATCCGGCCGGACGCGGTCAGTCGAAGCCACCCTGCCATCCTGCCCGATCCGGGCTTTGGCCGCCCGGCTGCGTGACACCCGTGAAAGCGTTCCCAGAACGGTGGGAACCAACCCGTTCACCCTCCGACATGACGATGCATGACAAGTCCACCCCCTTGCGGACAGCTCCTGGCAATGAGGGACTATGCAGAGACAACGGGACAGCTACGTGCCCGATTTTTCCGAGCTCGCCCCCCCGTGGGGAGATCCGGATCGACCGGGTCCATACACGTCGCCACCGGCAGAGGAGCAACCCACGTGACTGACAGCTACAGCTCTTGGACCGCGACACTTGGTGAGAGAGTAGACACGAAAAGCGAACCTGCCGGTACTTCCAGGAACCCCGCGCGCGCATTGGTCTCAGATGGGCCGTACCGTTCCGTTTCACACACATCGAGCAGATCTTCGGAGTCAGGCGAGAGAGGTCGAGCAATGGCGGACGTGTCGGTTCGCTTCGCGATGACGAACGACAGCGAAGTGGTGCTGAACCTGTCGCTGCCGCAGGCACTGCGCCTGATGGAAGCGATCGCCCGCAAGGTGGGCGAAACCCTGGCCGAGCGCAGCACGCAGACGGTCGGCGGTGTCGGCGGCGTTCCCGCCTCGGCTCCCTCCAACGGGATGCCCAGCCTGGGGCCGTACACCCCATCCTGAGCGTGTCCACGTGCCGCGCCGGTCCACGCGTCCCCAAGCGGTGGCGTCGCGCCGCTTGGCGCGTTCTCCCGCGGACAGTCCCGGGTGGACATTCGCCCGGGACGCCGACCGTCGCTCAGAACCGGGGCGGTGCCCCGGCGAAACTCACGGATCCGTCATGCACGGATCCGTCCTCGGGTCCCCAGGTCCGGGAGTGGTGACCGATCGAGCCCAGGGTCGAGCCCAAGGCGCGTGGGTGTGAGGCCGCGTACACTTCGCGAAGCCGGTCCACCGTCACCAGGGTGTAGATCTGAGTGGTGCTGACCGAGGCGTGTCCCAGCAGCTCCTGCACCACCCGGACGTCGGCGCCGCCGTCGAGCAGGTGGGTGGCGACGGAATGGCGCAGCACGTGGGGTGAGACCCCCTCCACACCCGCCGCGAGCGCCGCCGTACGCAGCACCGACCACGCGCTCTGCCGGGACAGGCGGTTACCGCGGCGGGACAGGAAGACCGCGGGCCCCGAGCGGGGGGCGGCCAGCATCGGCCGCCCCACCCGCAGGTAGTCGGCCACCGCGGCGATGGCGCACCGACCGAGCGGGACGATCCGGTCACGTCCGCCCTTGCCGTGCAGGCGGACGGAGGCGGCCTCCAGATCGAGATCGTCGACGTCGAGACCGACGGCCTCCGAGATCCGGGCCCCGGTGCCGTAGAGAAGCTCCAGCAACGCGGTCGCGCGCAGACGGCGGACGGCCTCGGCCGGTTCCACCGGCGGCGGTCCCCCGGGCGGCGGCGGGGATCCCGACGGGGGCGCACCCGCGGCCGCGGCGAGGACGGCCACCACCTGGTCGATGCTCAGGGCCTTCGGTAGCCGCCGGGGAGGCGTCGGCGGTCGAACCGGCCGGGACACGTCCTCGGGGACGTCACCCTCGTCGGCCGCGAAGCGGTGCAGCGACCGGACGGCGACCAGCATCCTCGCGACCGACGCCGCGGCAAGCGGCGGGTGCGTGTCGTCACCGGTGCGCAGCACGGCGGCGAATCCGGCAACCTCCGCCTCACCGACCGCGCCCAACAAGGACAGACCGCATGCGGAGAGATGATCACAATAGCGGCGCAGGTCGCGACGGTAGGCGAGCACCGAGTTGTGCGCGAGTCCGCGTTCGCCCTCCAGATGGTGGAGATAGCGATCGATGACGCCGGCGGGCGTGCCACGCAGCTGGGACCCGGCTCGATGATCCGCAGGCCGGGACAGGTCGTCCGGCCCGGGCCGAGGCGCCGACGGACGATGATCCGAGGACCCGCCGACGCCGGATGCCGAGGCCGCGGGGGCACAGCCGGAATACCCGGTCGCCGTCGGTGACTCCCATCATCGAACTGATAGTAGGACCTGCCCCCCGTTCTCCGTTGGCGCCTATCCACATACCGCGTTTCCGCGGCTATCCTGGCGACTTGTGCAGGCGGACAACGGGTCGTCACGGTACGCCGCACGGCTGGGGGTCGCTATCGCCATGCTCGTCATCCTCACGGGCGCGGGCTGCGGCGGCGACCAGCACGAGCCATCCGGGGCCGCGGTCCCGACCCGCCCCGGTTCCCAGAACCCGGGCACGGCCGTCTCCGGCGGCCCTTCCTTCCCCGGTTCGGTCCCCGGTTCGGTCGACGACACGCCCGCGGCCGCTACTCGCACGGTCGAGGGCTACTTTCACGAGATCAACGAGGCCGCGCGGGCCGGTCGGGTCGCGGTTATCGCGCCGAGGGCGCTCGGTGGCTGCCAGCCCTGCGCCCTCGACGTCGGGGTGACCCGCTCACTCCAGCAGCGGGGGCTGCGCGCGGACGGGCCGGCCTATCAGCTGAGCGACGTGCTCGCCCGGCCGCGGGTCGGGCTCGTCACCGAGGTGGACTTCACCGTGCGAACCCGGGCGGTGGGGCTGCTGGACCCAGCGGGCCGGCGGGTCTCCGACGCCCCGGGCGTGCCGACCCGGGTCGGCACGGCCGAACTGTCGCTCACCGACCACGGCTGGCGTATCCAGACCCTGCGCTACGCCCCGGCCCGGGCATGACCACCGGCCCGGGGACCACCGCCGCCCGCACGACCACCGCCGGCCGGCGCCGCGCGTTCCCGCGCCCGGCGCTGATCGCGGTCGGCGCGCTGCTGCTGGTGAGCCTGACCA
>NZ_CDWRCL010000254.1:0-5479 GCF_977927575.1 Frankia sp. CcCS3 | reverse complement strand
CGGTACGCCTCGTCGGTGGCCGGGGTCGACGCCGGCAGCACCAGCCGGTCCCGCCGCACCTGGGCCAGGAACGCCAGCCGGGCGGCGCGCGCGGCCGCCTCGCCGGCCGGCGACGCCGACATCAGCAGCAGCCCGACCGAGTACGGCCGCACCTGCTCGACGATCCGCACCCGGCGGGTCGCGCCGAGCTCGCCCAGCCATCCGCGCGGTCTGTCCTGCGGGCCGCCGCTGCCGTTGACGGCCTCGGCGACGCCGGCCGGCGTCGGCATCGAGAAGGCGCGCAGCGCCAGCAGCCGGCGGCGGTAGTCCTCGTCGTTCTCCAACCCGGTTGGCTCGGTCCGGGGACCGGTGAACACCTGCGGCGGCAGCCCGCTCCGGCCGAGCAACCGGTCACCGAACCGCGCCGCCCCGAGGTCGGCGCCGTGCCGGTCCAGGGCCGCGCGGCGGGCGTTGGCCACCGCCCGGGACGCGCTGACCTCCCGTGCCGCGCACCGCAGCCGGGCCTTCTCGGCACCGATCAGGTACAGCAGCCGGCCCATCGTGCCCTGCACCAGGGTGACCGACAGCAGCTCGCGCGGCGCAACCGGGGTGGCCGGCCCGCCGGCGGTTACCCACCGCGCCTTGACCTGCAGCGCCAACAGGTCGAACGCCGGTGCGAAGACGAACGGCCACACCGGCAGCATCGCCCCCCGCTCGCTGAACGGCGCGTACCGGACCGGGATCGTGACCTGCGGCCCGCCCGAGCCGTCCGACTCCGGCCCGGGCAGGCCGACCTCGACGGCCAGCTCGTCGAGCTCCAGGTCACGCTCCAGGGTGAGCAGCACCAGCGGCTCGCGGTCCCAGGTCAGCCGGACGGTGCCGGTGTCGTCCAGCGGGAAGGACTCGTGCGCGGCACCGGCCGACAGCACCCCCGTGAGGTGGTCGGCGAGGTTGACGAAGGACGCCGACCGCGGGCCGTCCGGGTCCGCGACCGTCATCGGGTCGTGCGGGGTCATCGGGTCGCGATCCGCAGCTCGTCGAGCTGTTCCACGTAGGTCGGGATGCTGGTCGGCCCCACCACGACGTTCTCGCCGGGGCCCAGCCGGACCGTGCCCCCGCCCCCGGGACCCCGGCGTCGTCCAGGTCCCCGGGCCAGCGCAGCAGGGCCAGGTCGCGCACGTCCTGCACGCCGGGAACGCTCATCAGCGCGTAGCTCACCTCGGCCGCCCGCACCGGCTCGCCGAAGGACAGCCCCATGACGTACCCGCGCACCTGCTCCGACAGCCGGCGCTTGAGCTCCTGGGCGGCCGGGGAGGCGTTGACCACCTGGGTGCCACCACTGGGCAACGGCACGTCGCGCACCAGGATATCCGCGGACAGCGACACCGACACCGCGTCGCCGCGCTCCACCGACGGGAAGATCCCCATCGGGCGGACGTCCTCGATCGCCGCCAGCACGGCCTCCCGCACCCCGCCCGGGCCGGCCCAGATCGCCGCCGGGGTCTCGGCCACCAGCACGGTCAGGTAGAAGGGGTTGGTGATGTCCCGCTCGGTGGAGAACACCCCGTCCAGGAAGCTCAGCGTGCCGAACACCGACTGGTTCAGGTCCAGGCCGCCCAGGCCGTCGCGCACCTGCACCTGCCGGACACCGGGCACCAGGGACACCGCGACCTGCGCGGCGCCCGCAGCAGCAGCGCCCGGTAGCGGTCGTCCGGCCAGCGCAGGGTGCCTCCGGTCAGCGGCGCACTGTGCGTGATCCCGACCGTCACCTGCCCGTCGGTGCGCGCCACCAGGGCGGCGTAGCCGGCCAGCGCGGGGTCGAGCAGGTTCCATCGCTCCAGCCGCTGCGGGAAGGTGCCGGTCACGGTGGACACCAGCGGGTCCAGGTTGCCCTCCGGCCCCGGCTGGAAGGCGCTTACCGCCACCTCGGCGACCCGCTGGGCGCTGGTCAGCACCACCTGCTCGGCGGTGGCGGCGTCGTGCCCGCCGGGGGTGAGCATCCGGGCCCCGGCCGGGATGCGCACCTCGGCGACGTCGGCCGGGAGCGTCCCGTTCAGCTGCAGGGTGACCCGCCCGCGGGCCTCGCCGAACGGCCGCGCCAGCCCGACCTCCGCCCCCAGCAGGGACAGCGCCTCGCCGGTGGCGGTGGCGATGAAGCTGTTGTCGAACATGGCGCCCAGCGCCGCCCAGGTGCGGGCATCCTCCAGGGCGGAGATCTCCAGGATCTTGCGCAGCACGGACGCCGAGGTGAGGTCGACGTCCTCGCCGAGGATGCCGCGGGCCAGGGCCAACTTCTCGGCCAGGATCCGGGTGAACGGCTTGGGCACGAACCCGCCGGCCGTCACCCCGACGTCGTCGCTGCTGGTGGCCCGCAGCACCGCGGCGTCCACGGCGACGACATCGACGGGCGGCAGGTCCGGCGGCGTCGGGTTAGACACCCGGCACCACCCCGTCGACGGACAGTGCCAGGGGGTCGCCGCTGGCCGCCTCGAACGTGGCGCGCACCGAGGCGGTGCGCCGCGAGCCCACGTCGCCCGGTTGACCTGGCTCGCCGCGCTCGTCCACCAGGGTCACGTCGATGATCCGGCGGACCCGCGGATCGCGTCGCAGGGTGTCCACCACAGCCACCCGGACCCCCTCCCGGACCAGCAGCGGGTCGACGTCGCCGGCCAGCATCCGCAGGCCGTCGAAGCCGAACCCGGTGTTGAAGACGTCGTCGCCCAGCCCGGTGGTCAGCGCGATCTCCAACGCCTGCACCAGGTTCGGTAAGCCCTCGACGACGCCGAGGTCTCGACCCCGGCCCGGCGCCGGCCGCAGCACCAGGTCGCGCCCGAGGTCCAGGCCCGGCTGGGTCGGCTCGCTGGCCAGGCCCCAGCCGAGCACCCGCCGCCGCAGGGCGGATGCCTCGGGGCCGTCCTGGGCCCGGGGGTCCCGTGCTGCCATTCAGACCGCCTGCAGCGTGGTGGTGGAGGTGCGCTGCACGCTGACCGCATGCGCGGGCGGCGGCACCGCCGACCCGACGCTGGGCGCCGACAGCGTCTCCAGCAGCACGGGAACGCCGCCGACCACGAGCTTGGTCGTCACCCCCGCGGTCGGCGCGGCCACCGAGGTGCAGGGCGAAGGACTGCCGCCGGCCGGGTTGGTGGCCGTGCAGGAGCCCGGCTGCACGGTCCAGCTCGACACCCCGGACTGCAGCGCCACCGGTTCGCCGCCCACCAGGAGCTTCACCGGACCGGAGTTGGCGACGACCACCTGGCCCTGCAGCGAGCAGGCCACCGTGGCCCCGGTCGTGATCACTGCCGGCATCCTCATTCCACCTTCATCTGCTCGTCGACGCTGACCTTGACGTTCTTGCCGGACATCTCGACGTCTTGCTGGGTGGCCTTGATGACCACGCTGGCCGCGGCGAGGGTCAGCGTGCCCTTCGCGACTAGCCGGACGTCACCGGAGTCGGTGAACTCCAGCAGGGTGGTCCCGTCGGAGTGCTCCACCGACAGCACGACCTTGTCCGGCGCGGGCGTCGGCCTGGTGCCGGCCGGGGCCAGGCCATCGGGGCCGATCCGCAGCCGCAGGTTGCCGACCTCGATCACCCGGTGGCCGTCGGCGTCCACCAGGTCGTTGGTGGCCTTGCCGGACGGTGGGACCGGGGTGGCCGCCGCGGGCAGCGAGGCACGCTCCCCCGGCGGGACCTCCGCTGGCAGCGACAGCCACCAGTCGCCGGCCTGGGCGTCGGGCCCCGCACCGTCCGGCCACACCGCGCCGACGTCGACCGGGTCGTCCGGCTGCCCGTGCCGATGCACCGATACCACCCGGGTGCCGGGGTAGCGCGGCACCACCAGCCCGTAGCGGCCCCAGGCGAACGGCGTCGCGTACGGCACGTTCGTCTTCTCCAGCGGAGTTGCCCGGTCGACCGGCAGCCGGACGGCACCGTGCCCGGCGCCGTCGGACGCCGGCGTGGTGCCCTGCCACAGGGTGACCCGCTGCGCGGCGGCATCCCCCTGCGCGGCCGGGCGGTGCGCCCGAACCTCACCCACCTCGGCGACCTCCAGGGTGGCCAGCCGGCGCTGGATGCCGTCCTCCAGCTGTGCGCGCAGCGCGACGACCGGGTCGGGATGGTCGGTGGGCGGGGCGCCGTCGCCGGTCACCGCGCCGGCCGTGGCCGGGGTAGTACGCCGGTCCCAGCCGTCCTCGCCGGCGGCCAGGCCGACCAGGGTGAGCTCGGTGAGGAAGCCGGCCGAGCGGCTGAGCGTGTGGGTGACCCCGGTCACGTACCCGCGAGCGCCAGTGCCCTCTCCGAGCAGGCCGGTCAGCGGCGCCGCGAAGGCGCCCAGCAGCGCGGAGGCCAGGTTGGGCTGCACCGTGCCCTCACCCTGGCGGCGGGTCGAAGGTGACCACGTCGCCGGGCCGGATGTCGGGGCGGCCGCGCAGCCGGACCAGCCACTGGTCGCGGCGGACGGGCTCGGTGCCGCCGTCCGCGCCGGCGTCGAGCACCAGGGCAGGCAGCGCCTCGACCGACAGCAGCCCGGTCGGGTGGGTCAGCGCCGGCGGGTCGCCGCGCAGCGGGATCGGGCGGACGCCGACGTGCAGCGCGCCGTCGCGGACCAGCAGCAGGCCCCGCCCGTGGCGGCCGGTGGCCAGCTCCCAACGCCGCGCGAGGCGCACCAGCGCCTCCCGGACCCGCTCGCCGCGGGCCGCCGTGAACCGGATCTCGCCGGGCCGGACCGCCGGGTCGGCCGGGGTCACCGGGTGGGTGACCGCCTGCACCCCGGCCAGCTCAGCCAGCCGGCGGGCCGCCGTCTCCAGGCCGTCCACGCTGAGCGGTTCGCGCAGCCGGGTGGTGGTCGCGACGGCGACCCGCTCGGTGCCGGTGACGACAGTCTCGTAGCGGCGGCTGCCGCGCCGCCGGGACACCCCGGTCACCGCCAGCTCCGCCACCCGGACCGGGGCGAGGGTGTCCCCGGACGCGCCGGCCGAGCCCAGCCCGGCGGTCAGCGCACCGATGCCGAGCAGGTTGGTCAGGTACCCGCCAACCGAGCTGTTGGTGTCCCGCCAGAACAGGTGCACCCGGGCGACGGCGAGCCGGGCCGCGCCGTCGGCGGTACGCGCGGCCAGCGTCTGGTGGTCGGTGTCGGTCAGCCCGGCGAACGCGACCGTCGCCGAGCCGCCCTGGATGTCGCCGGTGAGCGGCGCGGAGATCTCCGCCTCGACGGCGTCGCTGTGCAGGATGATGGCCGGCGGGTCGGTCACGCCGCCCGCGGCGTCCACCTCGTGGAAAGTGACCACGTACCCCGGGTGGTTCCCGGTCAGCGCACCGGTCCCTAAGCCGGTCAGCAGGCTCATCGCCACTCCTGGGTCGCGGTTGCCGGCACCGGCGGGCCGAACCCGACGGCGTGCGCCGGCAACGGCTCCCCCGGACGGCGCGGCGGGCGCGGCGGGTGGTCCGGCGCCGTGCCGACGCTGCGCCAGGCTAGCCGCAGCCAGGACCCGGACGTGCCCGGGC
>NZ_CDWRCL010000253.1:0-5502 GCF_977927575.1 Frankia sp. CcCS3 | reverse complement strand
GCCACCGCCGTCGCCCGGGCGGCCAGCTCGCCGTAGGACAGCGACCGGCGCACCGGCGACTCGCCGCCGCCGGCCGCTGAGTCCCACAGCAGCGCGAGCGCGTCCGGACGCCGCGCCGCCGCCGCGAAGAACTCCTCGTGGAGCAGGCGGGTGGACGCCGGTCCCTCGATCGCATTGACCCGGCGTCGCACCGTCCGGGTGGACTCGCCGAGGAGGCCGTCGACGGGCTGGTCCCAGGCCGTGCCGTCCGTGGCTGGCGCCGGGCCGGGGCCGGCCGGGCTGGGGTCGGCCAGACCCCGCACGAGCCGTTCGAACGCGGTGAACATCGCGTCGACGA
The DNA here is from genome assembly GCF_977927575.1 of Frankia sp. CcCS3. NCBI lineage: Bacteria > Bacillati > Actinomycetota > Actinomycetes > Frankiales > Frankiaceae > Frankia > Frankia sp. CcCS3. The sequence goes on along the minus strand of NZ_CDWRCL010000253.1, from coordinate 5,165 downwards.
CGCCGGGAGCGAACGTGTCCTCACGGACGTCCCAGTTGACCAGCAGGCCCCCGTCAAGCTCGGTGACCTGGGCGTCAAGCAGGACCTGCGGGCCCTGCGAAATGATCCACACCGGCTGGCCGAACTCCCGGCGCACCGAGGCATCGAACAGCTCGCCGAGGCCGAGCGCGCTGGTGAACACGACCGGCGCGAGCACCGGTTCGCCCCGGTGGCGGCCCAGGGCGCGGAGCACCTCGACGCCGGAGTAGTCGGCGTGGGCAGCGTCAGCGTGCAGCCGGGTCTGGATCCGGCGGGCCCGCTCGACGAACGGAATGCGGTCGGTCAGGTCGATCTCCAGCAGAACCGAGCTGGTGAAGTCGCCGACGATCCGGTTGACGTCGGGGTGGAGCTGCTCGCGGTCGAACAGCGGGACGTTGAGGAGGAAGCGCGACTGCGCGCTCCAGCCGCCGAGCACTTCGGCGAACGCGGTCGCGACGGCCATGGCCGGGGTGATGCCGTGCCGGTGGGCCGCCCGGCCGAGGGCCTCGCGGGCGGGTGGCGGTAGCTGGAAGTGACGCCGGGAAACCCGGGGCGGTCCGCCGGGCTCGCCGGGGGCGCCGAGGCTCGGTACCAGCGGGAGCTGGGGCGCCCCGGGCACGCCGGGCAGGCGGTCGAGCCAGGCGCGCCGGGCCCGCTCGGCCGCCGCGCGCGGGAGAGCGTCGCGTTCCGCCCGGTAGCGGCGGTAGCTGTAAGCCGGCGCGGGCGCGACCTCGTCCGGGCACCCGTACTCCTCGGCCAGGTCGGCCAGCAGCACGCGGTAGCTGACCGCGTCGGCGGCGACCATGTCGACGTCGAGGTGGAAGCGGGTCGTGCCGTCGGGCCGCAGGCTCAGCGCGGTCGAGAAGACCTCCCCCCGTTCGATGTCGAGCATCTGGTGGGATAACTGGTCGCGGACGGCGGCCAGCCGGGTGGCGGCGGCGTCCTCGTCCAGGTCGCGCAGGTCGTGGACGATCAGGCCGCGCCAGCCGGGCGCCGGTTCGACGACCTGGCCGCCGTTGTCGGTGATCCGGGTCCGCAGCGCCTCGTGCCGCTCGATGAGCCGCTCGATCGCGGCGGCCAGCCGGGCCGGATCGAGGGCGTTCCCATCGAACTCGGTGTAGAGGTGCGCGGCGACGCCGCCGTAGGGCTGCCCGTCGCCGCGCCCGATCCAGTAGGCGTGCTGCATGAGCGCCAACGGGAACTCGGCGCCGTCAGCCTCGGCCGGCGCGACGGCCACCGGTGCGGGCGGGGCCGGCTCGCTCGCGGGTTCCTCGCTCCCGGGCTGGAGCATGACGGCGGGCTGCCTTCCGGCCAGCAGCTTGAACCAGCCGTCCAGGGTCGGGGTCTCGGCCAGCTCCGCGAAGTTGACCTTGATGCCGGCCCGCCGCCAGCCCCCGATCGCCCGGATCAGCGCGATCGACTCGAGGCCCCGCTCGAAGAGGTTGTCGTCGTCCCCGAGCTCGGCCGGATCCTCCCCGAGCAGCTCGGCGACGGTGCGCCGGAGCCTTTCGAGATCGCCGAGCGCTTCCAGATCATCGACCGCCGCCGGGACCGGGCGGGCCGGCTGGGCCGGCACGGCCGGCACGAGGAAGCGGCTGACGCTGCGTAGCTTCTCGCGCGTCTCCTCCAGCTCCCGTTCCGGGCGCGACGCCCCGACGACGCCGGCCCCGGCCCGCAGCCAGGTCCGGCCGTCGTGCTGGAACGCCGTCCGCAGGACGAGGGCGGCGTCGAGGGCGCCGTCCGAGGTCGTGCTGATCACGGCGCCGCTATAGAGGCCGCGCGGCGACGGCTCGTAGCGCCGGATCGCCGCGCAGGCGGCGTCCTTCGGCGCGCCGGTCGCCGTGATGGACGGGAAGACGGCGGCCAGCGCGTCCCAACAGTCCCGGCCGGCGGCGAGTCGGCCGCTGACCCGCGAGGCCAGGTGCTGCACGCTGCCCCGCTCGAGGACGGTCATGAACTCGTCCACGACCAGCGTGCCCGGCGCGCACAGCGGCCGGAGCTCGTCCTGGGCCGCCTGGACGGACACGGCGTGCTCGTAGATCTCCTTCGGGTCGCGTAGCAGCGCCTCCCGCCGGGCCCGGTCTCCGTCCCCGCCGTCGAACGCGGCCGTGCCGGCCAGCGGTTGGGTGGAGACCCGGCCGTCGGCGTCGACCTTGACCACGGTCTCCGGGCTGAACCCGATCGCGCGCAGGCCGTCCAGATCGAGCAGGAAGGAACGGGCCGGCGTGTTGCCGCGCCGCCCCCGCTCGTAGGTCGCGACCAGGTCGATCTCGCCGTCGACGGGGACGACCCGAGAGAGGATCACCTTGCGCAGCCGGCCGGCCTGGATGTCCTCGACGGCCCGCGCGACCATCCGCCGGTAGTCGTCGGCGTCGTGGTCGAGATTGGCCAGCGGCCGGGGTTCGCCCGGCTCGTCGGCGGCCGCACCGCCGAGGGTCTCGGCGAGTGCGTCCAGATCAGCCTCCTCGGCCGCGCGCAGCAGCGCGCCGGTCGCCGACAGCCGCGCCTCGCGGGCCGGGATGACCAGGTGGATGAGCGGGTCGGGGATGACCGGCCCGGGCAGCCCGAGCGCCCGGGGACCGAGCTCGAAGCCGGCCCAGCCGCACGCCCGCCAGCCGGCGACCGGGAGCGCCGCCAGGACGCGGGCCAGGGTGCGCAGCGGAGCGCCGTCGACTAACTCGACCCGCCAGTCCCCGCCCGCGCGGTAGCGGATCTCGTCCCAGTACACGACGGCCTCGGCCAGAGCGCCCGAACCGCAGTGCCACTCGCCGTCCCGCTCGTAGACGGTGACCGGCGCCGCGGTATGGCGGGCGAACCGCGCCGCCGCCGCCAGCAGATCACCGGCGAGCGGCACCGTCCGTTCGCGGTAGACCACCGGCGCCGTCATCGGGACGCGCCGGCGCCGTCGCCGTCGCCGCTGCCCTGCGTAGCCGGGGCATCCGTCTCCCGGCGGCCGGCGGGCGGGCGGTCGGCGCCCATCCGGGCAATCAGGCTGGCCGGGCGCAGATCCGTCCAGTTGGCCTCGACGTACTCCAGGCAGGACGACCTGCTCGCGGCTCCGTGCACCGTCGTCCACCCGGCCGGCACAGGCGCGAATGTCGGCCACAGCGAGTGCTGGCCCTCGACATTGACCAGGACATAGAAGCTGCCCTTTTCGTCATCGAACGGGTTGGTCGACATGAGGTGCCGTCTCCTTGGATCTCAGTCCGCGACTTAGGTGCTCTTTACTTTAAGTTAGGCTTACCTAAAACAGCCACGTTTGTCTACCCCCGTCAGCCGCCGAAATTCCCTCATTTTTCCGGCATCCGGCGGCAGGATCAGTTCAGGCGGCCGGCCTCGACGCGGACGATCCGCGGCAGGCGTTCGATGGTGGTCGGCCGGTGCGCGATAACGATCAATGTGCGACCCGCGCGGAGCCGCTCGACGGCGGTCTCCAGGCGGCGCGCGACATCGGGGTCGAGGTCGGCGGTCGCCTCGTCGAGCAGCAGCACCGGTGGGTCGACCAGCGCGGCCCGCAGCAGCCCGACGATCTGCCGCTCGCCGGCGGACAGCCGTTCCCCCCGGGCGCCCAGCCCGGCGTCCAGCCCGCCCGGTCGCCGGTCGACCCACTCGGCCAAGCCGAGCAGGTCGACCGCCCGCTCCATCGCCGCCCGGTCCGGCGCGCCCGGCGTGAGCGCCAGGTTCTCGGCCAGGGTGCCGGTGATGATGTGCACCTGCTGCGGGATGAGGACTATGCGCGCCCGGACCTGCTCCGGCGGGGCGAACCGCAGGTCGACCCCGCCGTAGCGCACCGTCCCCGCGTCCGGTTCGTAGAGCCCGGTGAGCAGCTTGGCCAGCGTCGTCTTGCCGGACCCGGTGACGCCGACCATGCCGGCCCGGTCGCCGGCCGGGAAAGTGACCGAGACGTCGCGCAGCACGTCCTTACCGTCGGCGTAGCCGAAGCGGAGGCCGTCTGCGACCAGGTCGCCCTGAACTGGCAGGTCGTACCGCGCCGGCGACGCGGCCCGCGCCGACGGGACGGCGAGGGCGGCCGGCTCGGCCGGCGGCAGCGCCTCGAGCAGGTCCGTCAGGCGGGCCAGGCCCACCCGGGCTAGCTGGGCCTGGCCGGCCAGCCCGGACAGGGTGAGCATGCTCTCGAACAGGTTGCGGGTCGCGATCACGAACACGACGACCGTGCCGACGCTCAGGTGCCCCGCCCGGACCAGCCAGACGCTCAGCAGCAGCAGCGCGGCTGTGGCCAGGCCCTCGATCATCCCGAACAGCTCCAGGCGGTTCTGGACGGCGATGGTCCGGTCGGCCCCGACCAGCAGCTCGTCGTTGTCCGCCCGGAAGCGCCGCACCCACTCCTCGGGCCGCCCGGGCGCGACCAGCGCCTCGTGCGCGTTGAGCGACTCGGTGAAAGTCGCGGTCATCGTGGCGTCCGCCGCGGCCTGCCGGCCGAACGTCTCGGGCGCGGCCCGGTTGAACCAGACCATCACGGCGACCGCCATCGGCACGAACAGCGCGACGAGCAGCAGCGCGAGCAGCCATGAGTAGATCAGCAGCAACACCGTGGTCAGGGCAACGGTGAGGGCGACCCCGAGCAGGTTGGGCAGCTGGTCACGCAGGAACAGGGTCAGGTCGGCGATCTCGCCGGTAGACCGGCGCAGCAGGTCGCCGGTGCGGTGGGCCTCGATGAACCGCAAGGGCGCGCGGGCGAGGCGTTCGACGACGAGATCGCGCAGCCCGCGGATCGCCCGCTCCCCGGCCGACGAGAGCAGGATCTCCGACCAGCGCAGCAGGAGCATCCGGGCCAGGACGAGCCCGACCATCAGTGCCACCGCCCACCACAGGCGGCCCTGATCGCCGGCGGTCACCGCGTCGACCCCCCAGCCGATCGCCGGGGCGATGCCGACCACCGCCGCCGTGCTGGCCACGCTGGCCAGCAGCGCGACGGCCAGGATCGCCCGGTGCGGGCGCAGGTAGGGCCAGAAGCGCCGGAAGACGCCTGCGGTGGGCGCCTCCTCGGCCAGCACACGGACCTCAGCCATCCCCGCCTCCCACCCGGACGATCTCCTCGCCGCTCGCATCGCCGGCCGCATCGCCGGCCGCATCGCCGGCCGGCGCGGTCTCGGCCGCCTGCCGCGCGCCCCCGATCGGCCCGGCGC
>NZ_CDWRCL010000252.1:0-5673 GCF_977927575.1 Frankia sp. CcCS3 | reverse complement strand
ACTAGCCATCCCTCGGCATCACGTGCGGAGGCTGTGGGCGGTACGAAACCCGTGGATCTGGCCCAGGAGCACGCTCGGGCCGGATTCCGGCGCCGTAGCCGGGCCGGCTGGCCTGGGCGGTTGGTCCGAGCGGCCCCGGACGTGGGCAGCATCACGGCGTGGGGGGAGTCACGACCTGTCGGGCGACCCGGCGGGCGCCGTCCGTTCCATGGCGATAGCCCGTTTCATGGCGGGATGACCGTTGCATGGTCGAGACGACCGTTACATGGTGATGTGGCGCGATGGGTGCTGGTGCGTCGGGATGCGTCGCGGCGGGACCGGGTCGGGTGGGCCCGGGTCCGGCACGGCGTCCCGGCCAGGCCGGGACGCCGTGCCGGCGGGCGGACGGGCCGGCCCCCGCGCCAGGTTCGCCGCGCGGCCGCGCTCAACGTGTAGCCAACATCCGCCGGGTCGTCACCCGTTTTACCTGGTAGGCATCTTCGATGTCGGTGCGCGGCGATCTGGCGGGTGGGTGGGCGGATCTGTGCCCCTGGATGCCCGTCCTCCGGAGCGGGTGGCCGGAAGGCGGCGCCGGGGCCCTCACCTTGGCGTTGCTGGTCTTGGTACCTGCAGCGTACGTCTGACCTGCGGCGATGCGTGCGTGTTACGCTGGTAGAGGCGGAAGGGGCACGTGACACATGGCGTTCCAAGTCGGCGAGACCGTTGTTTACCCGCATCATGGTGCTGCTCTGATTGACGCGATTGAAACTCGCGTCATCAAGGGCGAGGAAAAACTCTATCTCGTGCTGAAGGTCGCTCAGGGCGATCTGACTGTCCGAGTTCCGGCCGACAATGTCGGCATGGTCGGGGTGCGTGACGTCGTCGGGCAGGACGGGCTGGAACGGGTGTTCGAGGTGCTCCGTGCCCCGCACACCGAGGAGCCCACCAACTGGTCGCGACGGTACAAGGCAAATCTTGAGAAGCTCGCCTCCGGCGATGTGAACAAGGTGGCCGAGGTCGTCCGTGACCTGTGGCGACGCGATCGCGAACGCGGTCTTTCCGCGGGCGAGAAGCGAATGTTGAGCAAGGCCCGGCAAATCCTCGTCAGCGAGCTTGCGCTCGCCGAGGGCAGCAACGAGGACAAGGCGGAGGCCATGCTCGACGAGGTTCTCGCCGGATGATCGTGGGCTTGTTGGCGCAGGCGTAATTCGTCCGGCCGACAGGCGATCTATTCGGCACGGCATGATAATCAGGAAAGGCATTCTCTTTCCGGGAGACCGCCGTCCCGAGCGCGTTGCCGACTCAGGTTCCGGCTGAGTGGCGTCGAGACGGTGGTGGGCGGTGTTGCGCCCACCGGCGGCTCGCGCCGAGCCGGCTGGATCGGCCATGCCCTCGTGGCGGATGGCACACGGGAGGTCCTGTGGTGGGCGAAGGTCACCGGTTGCCGGTGGCGAGCCCCCGGGTGGCGGCGATCGTGCCGGCTGCCGGCCGGGGTGAGCGGCTGGGGGGAGGTACTCCCAAGACGCTGCGAGCCCTCGGTGGCAGGCCCATGCTGGTGCGTACGGTGGAATCGTTGCGCCGCTCCAGGCTAGTGACGCAGATCGTTGTCGCGGCGCCACCGACGCTGGTCGATGCCGTGGCCCAGTTGCTCGGCGGGGGCGTGCATGTGATCGCCGGCGGCGCCGAGCGGGTGGATTCGGTCCGCCGCGCCCTGCGGGCCGTGGACGACGACGTCTCCGTGGTACTGGTCCACGACGCCGCCCGGCCGCTGACGCCCCCCGAGCTGGTCGACGCGGTGGCGGCGGCGGTGCTCGACGGGCATCCCGCGGTGATTCCCGTCGTGCCGCTAGCCGACACGGTCAAGGAGGTGGACGCCGACGGGCGGGTGGTGCGTACCCCGCCGCGGGACGGCTTGCGAGCCGTGCAGACCCCGCAGGGATTCCGTCGCGACGTGCTGAGCGCCGCGTATGCGCTCGAGGACATCGCCGTGACCGACGATGCGGGACTGGTGGAGGCTCTGGGAGTGCCGGTGACGACCATTCCCGGCGCGCAGGAGGCATTCAAGGTGACTCGACCGGCGGATCTCGTGCTCGCCGAGGCGCTACTCGTCCGCTGCGACCCCGCGGACGACGCCCGGCCCGCGGAGCCCCAGTTCGCGGGCGCCCGGTCCACGGACGCCTGGAGTGGCGGATGACCGGCGGCCCGCGGCGGGACGAGCCCGTCGTGGATGCCGCGCTTACCAGCCGGCAGGCTCCCGCGTCCAGTTTGGTGAACACGGTGATCCTGCCCCGGGTCGGCGTCGGGGTCGATGTGCATCCGTTCGCCGCCGGCCGGCCGTGCTGGGTGGCCTGCCTGGAATGGCCGGGGGAGACCGGGCTCGCCGGGCACTCCGACGGGGACGTCGCCGCACACGCGGCTTGTGACGCACTTCTCACCGCCTCGTGCCTCGGTGATCTGGGTCGAGTTTTCGGCACGGACCGACCGGAGTACGCGGGTGCGTCGGGCGCGGTCCTGCTGGCCGAGACGGCGCGGCTTCTCGGTGCCGCCGGTTGGGCGATCGGCAACGTCTCGGTCCAGGTCATCGGGAATCGGCCCAGGATGGCCGGGCGTCGCGAGGAGGCGCAGAAGGCGATGTCCGTGGCCTTGGGCGCCTCGGTGAGCCTGTCGGCCACCACCACCGACGGACTCGGCCTCACTGGGCGGGGCGAAGGCTTGGCCGCCATCGCGACCGCGCTCGTCGTCCGCGCCTGACGGCGGGCCTGTCACCGGTGATATGCCGTTTTGTCATTGACTGACCGCGTGCCGGCGCGGAGATGAGAGGGTGAGCCGACCCTGGCCCCTCCCCGAGGAGTCTGATGGCTGACCGCCTTCCAGAGTTGGTGAGGGCCCTTGCCGACGCCCGGACCTACGTCGTTCTGGCGACGATCCAGCCCGACGGCTCGCCGCGGATGACGGTGCTGTGGGTGGACCGCGACGAGGACGAACTGCTGCTGTCCACGGTGCGGGGGCGCGCGAAGGAACGCGACATCGCAAGGGATCCGCGGGTCGGACTGATGTTCCTCGACCAGGGCGATCCCTACGGTTACATCGAGGTCCGCGGGACCGCTACCCTGACCGAGGATGGCGGCCGGGAACTGATCGACCGGCTGTCGGTGAAGTACACCGGAGACGTGTACCGGTGGGATGATCCGGATGAGGCCAGGGTGGTCGTCCGGGTCGTGGCCGACCGGGTACTGACGGTCGGCTGACCCTCCCCTTGGGTCCCGTCGGTCGAGCGGGGCCGTACCCTTGACAGATGGGTCTCCACCTCCACGACACGCGCAGGCGGCGTGTGCGGCCATTCGAGCCGCTACGCCCCGGTCACGTGGGCGTCTACGTGTGTGGGCCCACCGTGCAGGCGGCCCCGCATGTGGGCCACATCCGCACGGCGCTGCCCTTCGATCTGCTGCGCCGGTGGCTGGTGCAGTCCGGCCACTCGGTGACCTTTGTGCAGAACGTCACCGACATCGACGACAAAATCATCATCAACGCGGATCGGGACGGCACCTCGGTCTGGGAGCTCGCCACCCGGCAGACCCGTGCGTTCGACGACGCCTACCGCACTCTCGGGATCCTGCCCCCGACGATCCAGCCGCGTGCCACCGGTCACATCCCCGAGATGATCGCGCTGGTGTCGGCCCTCGTGGAGAGGGGATACGCGTACGCCAGCGGCGGTTCGGTCTGGTTCCGGGTGGGTGCGTTCGTCGACTACGGAGCGATGTCGCACCAGCGACCCGACGCGATGCAACCGTCCGTGGAGGCCGAGCCCGGCAAGGCTGACCCCCGCGACTTCGCGTTGTGGAAGGCAGCCAGGCCCGGCGAACCGTTTTGGTCGTCCCCCTGGGGTGACGGCCGGCCGGGCTGGCATCTGGAATGCTCTGCGATGGCCGGAAAATACCTCGGCCCGGTCTTCGACATCCACGGCGGCGGACTCGACCTGATTTTCCCGCACCACGAGAACGAACGTGCCCAGACGGTCTGCGCCGCCACGGCCCGCCCGGTGTCGAACGCGGCTTCGGCCGATTCGCCCGGCCCCGGTGGTGGCGAGCTCGGTGGTGGCGAGATGGCGCGCTACTGGATGCACGTCGGCCTGCTGACGACCGGCGGGACGAAGATGTCGAAGTCGTTGGGAAATTCCGTCCTGGTGGCCGACGCCCTCGACGAGGTCCGTCCGCAGGTTCTGCGTTATCATCTGCTTTCCGCGCACTACCGGTCCACGCTCGACTACAGCGCCGAGGCGCTGGCGGAATCCACCGCGGCCCACGACCGGGTGGAGACCTTCGTCCGCAACGCGTTGGACATCCTCGGCGGGCCCGGGGAGGCGGCGGCACTGGCAGCCGACGAGGTCGTCTCGTCGTCGACCGCAGGGACGGCGGGGAAGGCCGGGACGCGGCCGACGGTGGCCGGTGCTCGGCCGGTGCCAGTTCCCGGGCTGGGTGGTGAGCCGAGGCTCACCCCGCGGCGGGCCTGGTCCGATTTCACCACCGCTATGGACGACGATCTCGCCGTCGGGCGTGCGCTGGCGGCCCTGTTCGGCGCGGTGAGTCAGGGACACCAGGTGCTGTCGAAGGCTCACAGCCGGGAGTTGGCCGGGTGGGTGGACGTGACCCGGCGGATGCTGAACATCTTCGGTCTCGACCCGCATGAGCAGTGGCCTACCGCAGGTGCCGAGTTCAGGCCGGCGCTGGACGGCGCGATGCAGGTCGTGCTGGATCTGCGGTCCGCGGCCCGGGCCCGGCGGGACTATGCGGAAGCCGACGCCATCCGCTCGAGACTGGCAGCCGCCGGCCTGATCGTGGAGGACACTCCAGAGGGCCAGCGCTGGCATCTGGCCTGAGCCGACCGACCAGGTCTCACCAGGTTGATCAGCGTTGACGCCGTGACGATCAGTTGACTGATCTGATCGGCAGGCCGCCTGCCGCCCCGGACGGCGGCAGGCGACCCGGTAGATCAGCGGGCGCGCAATGTGATGCGCGTCCAGGCGCCCAGGTAGACCCGGTCCCCGTCACGAAGCGGAACGGGCTGGCCGGGCTCGATGGGGTCCGGTTCGTCGTTCAGCCGGGTGCCGTTGGTGGATCCCGGGTCGCGGACTGCGTAACCGCCGTCGGGCAGCAGCTCGAACAGGGCGTGGCTGCGGGAGATTCCCGGGTCCTCCGGCGCTCCGGACAGGTCGATGTCCGGATGGATGCCACGGGACTCGCTGCGCCGCCCCACGAGCATCTGAGAGCCGGCCAGGGCGAAGACCCGACGAGGGTAGAAGGTCGGGAACGGGACCCGGTGGTCGTCGCCGCTGTCGTAGTACTCGCGCTCCGCCTCGACGATGGCTTCCCAGACGGTGCTGCCCGTCGGCGCGCGGTCCCGATCCCAGCCGGCGCCACGCCCGGCGCCGGCCCGTGGGTCGTCGAGGACCGCGTCACGGGAGTCGACGTGGCCGCCGCGGGTGCCGCTGTGCCGCGGGTTGCCGCCCCGGCTCTGGGTGACCCGGTCGATGGATGGCGGGGGTGGAGCGGAGGCGTCCATGCCCAGCGGGTCCGCACCGTAGCCGTACTCGGCGTCGCGTCGGCTCCGGCGGTGCGTGTCCGACTCGCGGTCAAGGTCGCCCCGCGGATCCGGATATCCACCCGGCGTCCGGCTGTCGCGGCCGGTGGGGTAGCC
>NZ_CDWRCL010000251.1:0-5676 GCF_977927575.1 Frankia sp. CcCS3 | reverse complement strand
CAACAACGAATGGCTGCCCCGATGAACTCCCCAACAGGCCCTAGTACTGTTCGGGCGTGGGCACGGAAACTGGGTCCGCCGCCAACCAGAAGCGTGCGGGAACGGACCCTTCGTCGGTCTCTTCGACGGGCCCACCGAAGAGCGAGAACCTGACCTTCCCGCTCGTCGCGCGGCTCGAACTCGATGAACTGCTGACGCAGCCGGTTGACCGGGCCCAAGATGTGCTGGCCACGCAGAGCCGGTTGCGCGGGCTGCTGGCGGCGAGTCGGGCCATCGCCACGGACCTGCGGCTGCCGGTGCTGCTCCGGCACATCGTGGAGGCGGCGTGCGAGCTGCTGGACGCCCGGTACGGGGCGCTGGGCGTCGTCGCGCCGGACCGCACCCTGGAGGAGTTCGTCCACGCCGGCATGGACCCGCGGGACGTCAACCGAATCGGTCATCTGCCTACCGGCCACGGGGTGCTCGGTCTACTGATCGATGATCCTCGGCCGCGTCGCCTCGACGACATCTCCCGCGACCCGAGTGCGTATGGCTTCCCTCCCGGCCATCCGCCGATGAGGACCTTCCTCGGCGTACCCATCACCGTGCGCGGCGAGGTGTTCGGCAACCTCTATCTGACCGAGAAACGCGGCGGCACGGTTTTTACCGCCGAGGACGAGGAACTCGCGCTCGCCTTGGCCGCCAGCGCCGGTGTCGCGATCGAGAACGCCCGGCTGTTCCACGACACCCAGCAACGGCACCGGTGGATGAGCGCGTCCGCCGACGTGACCCGCCAGATCATGGCCGATGCCGACGGCGCCCTCGAGTTTGTTGCGGAACGCATCCGCACGGTCGCCGACGCGGAGTTCGTTTCCATCGTCCTGCGCGACGAGGATGCCGGCAGCGCGCGGGTCGCCGTCACCGTCGGAGCGGACACCGTTTCCGGCGCCGGTCAGCGGATACCTCTCGACGGCACCCTCACCGGTCGGGTGATGGCCGAGCAGCAGCCGTTGCGCGTGGAGGGTGCGCAGCTCGACGCCCTTCCCGAGGAACGGGACGCCGCCACCGGCCCCCTGATCGTCCTCCCGATGGTCGCCGGCACCGACCACGTGTCCGGAGTGCTGCTTGTCGGTCGGAACCGGGGGAAACGTCCCTTCAGCGACACCGATCTCGCCAGCGCCGCGAGCTTCGCGGGCAACGTCGCGATCACTCTGGAACTGGCGCGGGTCAAGGCCGACCGGGAGCGGTTGGTGGTCCTGGCCGACCGTGGTCGCATCGCCCGTGACCTGCATGACCACGTCATCCAGCGGATGTTCGCCGTTGCGCTCGGCCTGCAGGACATCGCCCAGTACGAACGTCCATCGAATGCCGAGCGCATCAACCAGTACGTCGAGGACCTTGACGTTACGATCAAGGACATCCGGCGGTCGATCTTCGAGCTGTGTGCCAGCGGTGTGTCCAAGCGAAGCCGACTGCACGCCGCGATCGACCGGATCGCCGAGGACGTGCGTCCGGCCCTCGGCTTCACGCCGACCGTCCGTTACTCTGGACCGCTCGAAACCGTGATCGGTGACGATCTCGCCGACCAGGTGATCGCCGTCGCCCGGGAGTCGTTGACCAACGCGGCGCGGCATTCGCAGGCCGGGACCGTCGAGCTCCGTATCGGCGTGGCCGGCGAGTCGGTGGTCGTCGACGTGATCGACGACGGCGTCGGCATAGGTCCCGGTGGCCGGCGCAGCGGGCTGGACAACCTCCGGACCCGGGCCGAGCAGCTCGGCGGGTCCTTCACCCTCACCGCACCGGCAGGCGGGGGCACCCACCTGCACTGGGCTGTGCCTCTGTGACACTGGGCTGTGCACCCGGTGCGGGGAGACCGTTGGTCCGCTGAGGGGGGACGATCGGCCCATGTGACCAGGCGGCAGTCGCGGGATGGTTGACTCATGAACCTCCCCGTGAATCTCCCCGCCCTTCGCCTGTCCCGCTCGATGCCGGCTCCGACGTCAGCCGCGGAGAACGGCGCAGCGGCCGCGGGCACGCACCGACCGTACCGGGCGATCGAACCGGGCAGTCGGTCCTGCTGCTGCCCCTCCGAACCGGTGGCACAGGCGATATTTGTCCCCGGTGACACGCGTTCCCATGAGGTCGAGGTGCTGTTGTGCGCCCATCACCTGCGGTGCAGCGCGTCGACACTGAGGTCGTTGGGCGTCGCCGTCTACGACCGGCAGGGGAACTCGATCGAGGACACGGCCACGCTGTTCGGCCGGGACCGCTGACCCTTCGGGTTCGGCTGACCCTTCGGGTTCGCGTGAACGACTGAACAATAACCCGTCGTCGCCGATCCCACCAGGTTGTCAGGTTGACAGGTTGTGTCATCAGATCCCATGGCCTCGCATCGACGCTAAGGGGACGTAATGAAGTAACAAATACGTGATCGAGAGCATCATCGCAGGTCACAGGCCTGTGGAGGGTTCGAAACGCGCAAGTTATTTCATTTCGACTCCTAAGGAAGGCGGTGACACATGAAATGGATGACAGCGGGTGGTCATCTCATCGAGGAGACGGTCGTCAAGGCCGGTCCCGATCGTCCGGCACGAGTCCTGCGGGTGACCCGGCAGGGGCGTGCGGTCGGCCAGTATGCGTGCTGGGCCGATCTGATCGTCAATATTGATGTTCAGCGGATGACTGAAGTCGAATGAATGACCTGTTGTCGGTGCAGGCCTGAGCACGGGTCTGAGATGCCAAGGAGTCGAAATGAAATAACTTGCGCGTTTCGAACCCTCCACAGGCCTGTGACCTGCGATGATGCTCTCGATCACGTATTTGTTACTTCATTACGTCCCCCAAGGGCCACTGAGTTCTCCCCGCGAGGCGCCGTTCTGGAGGTTGTCCGTGTGCAACTTTCCGGCTGCAGAATCCTGGGACGAGACCGATCTCGCGGCCTGTGTGACCGGGGGCGTGAGAGAGAACGCCCACCGGCTGGGGTCTCCTGGCGGTCGCATCCCGCGACTCCTGGTTCGAGCGGAGACTGGGTGGACGTGGTCGATGTCGGCGAGGGCCGGCTCGCCATCTGCGTCGGCGACGCGGCCGGACACGGCGAGCAGGCCGCGAGGTTCGCGCGTGTCCATTCAGGGGTGAGCGGCGGTAGCCCGCTGACCTTGGGGTTTGTGTTGAGGGGACACGTCGCGGTCGTGGCTTGATCCTCCTTTTCGCGCAGCTCGCCATTCATGCGCACGGGGTCGGCGGGGACGACCGCACGATGGCGATCTTGGCCCGCGTGGTCGCCCCCGCCGCTGGCTACTCACCGCGCTGCCGGGCCGCGGAGAGGAGCCTGGCAGCTGACGGGGGCGTCGCGAGCAGCGTCGAGAAGCAGCGTCGAGAGCAGCCCGGTCGGGAGAGACGAGGTCCATCATGTTCGCGGTACGAATTCACGGGTTCGGCGGCCAAGGCGTGCTGACCATCGCCGAGCTGTTGACCATCGCGGCAGTTACGGAGGGTCGCTACGGACAGGCAGCCATGGCCGGCGGGCCGGAACACATCGGCCACCCTACGGTCGCCTGCTGCCGGATCGACGACGATCCATTGCCCGGGTGGGAACCGGTCGTGTTCCCGGATGCGGTCATCGTCCGGGACGCGGCGCTGCTGCACGTCTCCGACGTATTCCATGGACTTGGGGCGGACGGGTTCATCCTGCTCGACTCGGCACGCGACCTCGACGATTTCGGGCTGCCCGGGCTCACCCGGTACCGGCCCGAGCGAACGATCAGCCTGCCCGCCAGCGAGATCGCCCAGCGCGAGCTGGGGCATCCGCTACCGAATACCGCGCTGCTCGGTGGCTTTGCCACGTTGACCGGAATCGTTTCGATCACCGCGGTCGAGACGGCCATCCGGGAGCGGTTCGCCGGTCGGCTCGCGGACGACGGCATCGAGGCGGCCCGGGACGCCTTTGCGTTCGTCCGCTACAGCGAGCGGCGCAGGGCCGGGCTTCTGCCGGTAGCCCGGGAATGAGCCTGGGCGCCGGCAGGGGTCCCGGGGTCAGGTCCGGGTGCCCCTGGCCGGCGACACTCGGCCGAACTCGGTCTCCGCGAGCAGCCTGGCCGCCTGCTCCGCCACGTCGGCGTCGACGAGCAGGTCGTAGCGGTCCGCGCTCAGCGCCGACACGGAGACGAAATCCCGACGGCCCCTGCTCAGCGCGTACGTCAGCAGGCCCACCAGAGCGCCGAGGACGGCGCCGAAGACGGCGCCGTAGAGGGCGAGCAGCACCGCCGCCTGCAGAGGGTTGATCCAGTTGAACAGGCCGAAAACCCAGCCGATCATCGCTCCGGTGACGGCACCGGCCGGCGCCGACCGGCCGGCGGCGGAGGCCCAGGTCAGCCGACCTGTGACCTTCTCGACCGTGTGTAGGCCGCGGCCGACGATGGCGGTCTTCTCTACCGGGAAACCAAGGTCGGAAAGTTGGTCGACGGCCCTTTCGGCCTCGCCGTAGGCGTCGAAGGTGGCCACCACCTGCTGCGGCCCGCCTACCCGGTCCACCCGGGTCCCGCCCGGAGCATCATCGAAGCGCGGGTTCCCGCGATGGAGAACACCCATCCGAGAGGCATCGGCTCGAAGGTCATCCGATCGGGAACCGCGGGTCCCGCCCTCACCTGTCCCGAAGGGGTCATCACGATGCGACATGTAGATCGCCTCCACCCGACGTGAGTGTCGTGGATCAGCCATCGTGTCAGGCATCCGAGGCGGTTCCCCGGACGACGCGGTCATGGCAGAGGCTGCCCGCGTTCGGGGCAGCTAACCGGAGAGGCGCCAGATCCGCGAGGCCGTGAGACGAGGCCGTGAGACGAGGCCGTGAGACCAGGCTGTGAGATCAGGCAGCCAGCCTCGCCGCGTCGAGGTCTTCGGCCCATCCGAAGTTCACGCTTTCCTGAGTTCATGGATCTCTGTACTGTTGGGTCATGGTGACGATCGCCTCGGACATCGAGGTTCTGGTAAGGGTCGGCCGGGCGTTGGCTGACCCGATCAGGGCACGGCTGCTTCTGGCCCTTCGTGACAGCCCGGCGCATCCCGCCGATCTGGCGGAGGCGATGGGGATCTCCCGCAGCCGGCTGTCGAATCATCTGGCCTGTCTGCGTGGCTGTGGGCTGGTGGTCGCCGTTCCGGTCGGCCGGCGTATCCGTTATGAGCTTGCCGACGCCCGTCTCGGTCGCACGCTCGACGAGCTGCGGGCCGCGGTCATCGCCCTCGGACAGGATGCCGCGTGCCCGGACACGGCGGAGAAGGGCTGCTGCTGATATGGCCGTCTCGCTGTCATCGGGGCCGCCCCCGGCCCGCCGTGACCTGCTCGCCCGCCGAATCCGGTTCCTGGTCGGGGTGACTATCGCCTATAACGTCGTCGAGGCCATCATCGCGCTCACGTTCGGCGCGGCGGCGTCGTTCGCTGCGCTGATCGGTTTCGGGCTGGACTCGCTCATCGAGGTCTCCGCCGCCGCGGTTGCCTGGCAGTTCTCCGCCGTCGATCACGCCGTTCGGGAGGCCCGGGAACGCGTCGCCCTGCGGTTCATCGCCGGGTCGTTTTTCGTGCTCGCCGTCTATGTCGCGGTCGACGCCGTGCGTGCACTGGCCGGCGGGGATGATGCGGATGGTTCGGTGCCCGGGATCGCGCTCGCCGCGGTGTCGCTGGCGGTGATGCCGTTCCTGTCCGCT
>NZ_CDWRCL010000250.1:0-5677 GCF_977927575.1 Frankia sp. CcCS3 | reverse complement strand
GCATAAGGCCGGGGTGGACATAAGGCCGGGTGGACGTGGTCCTCCGGCCGTCCGCAGGAGCACCCGGGCGTGCGGGACGCCGTCGACCTGGCTCAGATCGGACCCCATGGCACCGCGTCGTAGCGACGGGTAAGCGCCGTCATGAGCCATTCGGATCCCGTGAAGAGGTGGCCGTCGATGGCCCGGACAGGCGCGATCCCGCGTGAGTTGGTGACGAAGGCGGCCTCGAAGCCTGCCAGGTCCGCCAGTCGCACGGGGGCCCGTACGCTGGGCGGGCCGCCGTCCGCCGGTGCCTGCTCCAACAGCGTCATGGTGACTCCGCGCAGGGCGGGAGCGTCCGGCCAGACGATCATGTTGCCATCGAAGAAACCGATGTTGGTCATTACGCCCTCCGCGACGAGCCCGCCGGGGGCGGTCAACAGGGCGTCGTCGTAGCCGTCACGGCGGACGAGCCGGCCGTGCTGGATCTGCGCGAACGTCCCGAGATGCTTGAGGTGGGCGAACGGGCGCAGGTACGGCACTGACCGCAGCCGTTGGGGGGTGGTCGGCATGGTTGCCGGTTCGCCGATCGCGACGATGACGCGCACCCCTGCGCCGTCCGGCCGCTCGGTGACGACAATCCGGACCGTGGCATCCACCGCGGTGGCGGCTGTCGCCGTGGCCTCGGAGCCGGTGGCGGCCGTCTGGGTGGCGTACAGTGCCTGCCGGATGCGGTGGCGAACCAGCGCGCCGTCCAGGGGCTCGCCGTAGAGCTCCTGGTTCGCCTCATCCAGCCGGGTGAGATGCCACCGCAGGCCCCGGGCCCGACCGGCTCGCACCTGCAGCACGGTGAAGTGGCCGTGGGGGAGCAGGGCCAGGCGATGTGGATCATCGGGGGGAACGGGGCGCCCGTCGATTTCGACGCGTCGAAGTGTGGGAGTGACCACCTTGGCCACGATAGTGACCCGCCGGTGGGCCGCGCCGTCCGTGGGCTGGGGCGTCTGTGGGCTGGGGCGTCACGCGCGACATTCCGGTTGTGTCGCCCACGGAACCGCCGCAGTGTCGTCTTCGCTAGCGTGCTCGTGCGTGCTGCCGACAGGCTGCCGCCCACGAACGCCAACACGAACGCAAAGGAGTGTGGCTATGTCCGACCTTGCTGTCGATCCCACGGCCGACCCGGCGAAACTCGTCAGCGGTCTGCCCGCTATGTCGGAGCGTGAGGTCTCCGACCTGCTGGGTGGGCCGGCTGGTGACGCGGTGCTGGACGAGGTCTTCCGGCAGATGCGCGACACCTTCCGGCCAGAGCAGGCACAGGAAGAGAACGCTCTGGTCCGATTCGTGCTCAACGGTGGACCGGGCGGCGCCGTGCGCACCTACGAGCTGCGGGTCGCCGACGGTGTCTGCACTTTGGCGACACCGCCTGCCGCCGGGACCCCGAGTGAATCCGCGGGGGAGCAGACACTGACCATTGTCACGGATCGTGTCCGCTTCGTTCGGGTGGTCTCCGGTCAAGCCAGCGGGGCCAAGCTCTTCCTCACCAGAAAGATCAAGATTAATGGTGACCTGAAGTTCGGAGGCAGGATCCTGTCTTGGTTCGAGATCAAGAAGGAGAGCTGACCGGCGGCGGTCCCCACCGGTGCCGCCGCGATCGGTGCCGCGCCGAGGAGGTCAGCCGGGAAGGCCAGCCGAGGAGGTCATGAGCGGCCGGGCCGGCGACGTCGTTCAACCGGCGCCGGCTCGCCCCTCACAGGGCGAACTCGGCGGCGTTCAGGCCGAGGGTGAGGGCGGCCTCCCGCACCACGGCCCGCTCGCTGGCGACGAACTCGCCGTCAACCAGGCCGATCACCTGCCCGATGCGCACCACGGCGGCGGCTTCCGCCGCCCGCCCCCGCACCTTGGCGATGTCGGCCAGCGCGGCCTGTTTGCCGGCGGTGAAGTCTGCGGTGAGACGGCTCAGATGTCCATCGAAGAGCCGCTCCACGTCCTGTTCGGGAAACTGGGACATCACCGGATCCGTAGCGATGAAGCCGAGTAGCCCCTCGCGTTCCGCCGGATCGATGTGGCCGTCGGCCGCGGTGACGAGGGCACAGATCGCCACGGCGGCGTCCCGGAAGGTGAGGCTGCGCAGCTCCTCCCGCCGGGCGAACAGCTGCGCGCGCAGTGAGGCCAGGGAGGGCAGCCGCCGGTTGTCGACGGCGGGATCGAGGCCGCGCCAGAGCGGCCAGCCTTCGGCGAGCCAGCGACGTACCACCTCGGCCATCGATAGCGGGCGCAGGCGTGTCGCGAGAAGCACGTCGATGTTCACCGGAACCAGCGTGTGCTCTCCCCAGCGTGACGGCGTCGGAATGTCGGGCGGCCAGAAGCCGGCGAACATGATACTGAGCACGTGATCGGTTGCGGATTCAGGTGAGTGGCCGGTGACGGTTCCGTCGTGCTCGACCGCGCCGATGAACTGCCGGGAGACCGTCCGAGGGCCGGCGAGGCGGCCTACCTGCCGTTCGAGAGCGTCGTCCGTGCTCTCTCCCGCCGCCACCGGACCGCCCGGAAGGACATGCCAGGCTTCTCCCGGCGGGCGAGCGAGGAGAACGCGGTCGTCAATCCGTACGAGAAGCCGAACATCAAGCCGAATAGCAGCCTGCAAAGGCATACCGAAAGCCTCCTGAAGACGCACGGCACAAGGCGGGTTACGCGCAGGAACCATCATCCACCAGATGGCGGAGCGAGTGGACGCGGCGGTGCGGAACTACTCATCTGCGCTGCCGGCGTGACCGCTCGGTCCGGGTGCCGCGCGCGCCCGCGGCCAGTGACGGGGTGGGATCGGCCAGTCTCGGAAGGATGATGGTGTCTGGGCGGCTAGGGCGTCGAGCCGCCCGGACCTTAGCGTCGAGGCGTGGGCGCGGCGCCACCGGATCCGTATCCAGACCGTCCGCGCCCGATCCTGGGCCGATCCTGAGAGGCATACCGTGACCAAGTTTCTGCTCAGCGTGCATGTTCTGGCCGCGATCCTCGCGATCGGACCGATCACCGTGGCCGCCAGCATGTTCGCCCCGGCTGCGCGCCTGGCGCTGACCTCCCCGGGCGACGAGCGCGCTGCCGGGATTGTCCGCGTGCTGCACCGAATCTGTGGCGTCTACTCCGCGCTCGGCCTCGTCGTGCCGATCTTCGGGTTCTTCACCGCGCAGAGCCTGGGGGTTCTTGGGCAGAGCTGGTTGATCGTCGCGATCGCGCTGACCACCGTGGCCGCCGTCGTGCTCCTCATCGTGGTGCTGCCCGGACAGCGTGGCGTCCTCGACGAGATCGTCGCCGGATCCCCGGCCGTCCCCGACCGTGTGCAGGACGGAGGCGCGGTGGCCATGGATGGTGGCGCAGTGGCCATGGACGCGGCCGCGGCGCGCGCCCGCACGAGCGGTCTCGCGATGGCGGCCGGTGTGTTCAGCCTGCTCTGGGTGATCGTCACCGTTCTGATGATCATCCGTCCCGGCTCGACCACGAGCGTCTGACGTCCTCCCGGACGTCCGGTTTCCCGTCGGGAACCGGCCCGGTGGTGGGATGATCGCCCTCTGGACGGTGTGTGCGGCAGGCAAGCCTGGAGGATGTCACGTGGGAGAGGCGCTGGACACGGTGAAGCGCGCGCTGGACGCCTTCGACCTCGGTGACGAGGCCTCGGTGCTGTCGCTGCTCGACGAGGACCTGGTCGTCGAGGCACCGGGCGGGGTGCGGATCAAGGGGCGCGCGGCGGGCGCCGAGTACAGCGCCGCCTTCCTGGCGGCTTTCGGTGAGATCGACGTCGATACCCACGTGCTGGCCGAGCAGGGCGAGATCGTGGTCGAGGAGTACACGCTGACCGCGACGCACGTCGGCGTCTACCGCGACCCGGACGGGACGGAGCTCGCGCCCACCGGACGTCGGATCAACCTGCGTGTCGTCGAGGTCTACCGGGTCGAGCGCGGCCTGATCACCGAGAACCGGCTGTACTTCGACCAGACGCGGCTCGCTCGCCAGCTCGGTCGACCCGCCTGAGCCGGCCCGGCCCCGGGCCTGGCCTGGCCCGGCCCGGCCCGGCCGAAATATGGGGGGGTAGTCACGCTTCTGGGCCCCGAAAACGTGCCTACCCCCCACAACTTTGTGTCATGAATCGACTACGGGTTCCCGGCTGGTGCGGTGTCGGTCGTGACGTCGGCCGGGCCGGGCGCGAGAGCCGACGGGTCCAGATTCGAGAGCCGATCGGCATGGACATACTGCCTGCGGAACCCGGCTGACCGGTCATGCCCGGGGAGAAGGGGAAGGCGGAAGGCAGGTCATGCAGTTCGACGACTCGTCGGTCGACACATCCGAGCTCGAGGACAGGCGAGGTGGTGGTCTCGGCAGGGGGATCGCTGTCGGTGGCGGTGGGGTGAGCATCGTCGGTCTGCTCATCTACCTGGTGGTGACGGTGCTCGGCGGTGGTACCGACGCTGGTACGGCACCCCTGTCGCAGCCCGGGCAGTCGTCGGGCGACCTCGCGCAGCGGTGCAACACCGCCGCGGCCATCGATGAATACGACGACTGCTTCGTCCTCAAGGCGTTCAACGAGATCAATGAGGTCTGGACCGCTCAGTTCGCCCGGAACGGCCAGATGTATACCAAGCCCCGCCTGGTCTACTTCTCCCAAGCCGTCCAGACCGGCTGTGGCGTGGCGTCTGCCCAGGTCGGGCCGTTCTACTGCCCGCCGGACCGCAAGGTCTACATCGATCTCGGATTCCTCGCCCAGCTCCAGTGCGACTTCGGCGCCGAGGGACGCTACGCGCAGGCGTACATCGTGGCGCACGAGGTCGGGCACCATCTGCAGACGCTGACCGGGACCGAGGCGCGGGTGCGGCAGGCACAGCGGGCGGACCCGTCCCGGGAGAACGAGCTCAGCGTGCAGCTCGAACTGCAGGCCGACTGCTACGCCGGGGTCTGGAGCACCCTCGCGAACACCGGCGGGAACGTCACCATCGGCGAGGCCGACCTTGACCAGGCGCTCGGCGCGGCGGAGGCCGTCGGCGACGACCGGATTCAGGTCAGGGCATCCGGCCAGGTCAACCTGGAGACCTGGACGCACGGGTCGGCGCGGCAGCGCCGCGATGCCTTCCTCACCGGCTACCGGGGCGCGTCGACGGCGTCCTGCGGCACCGTGCCGCACGCCTGAGCGAAAACCGACCGAGGGTTCCACCGAGCTTCACCGACCGGTGGGTTCAGGCGGTTCTCAGCTCCCGGTGCCAGGGCGGGCGGGGCGTCCCGTGCCCCGGCGGATGTTGCCGTAAAGGAGATCAGGCTGGCCGCGCCGCGTGGTCACCAGCGCACGATACTGCGCGGCCGACAGTTCGCCCTCGAAGACACTGCGTTGCACCCAGTGCAGGTACTTGCGGCACGTGCGCAACGCCTAAGGGTTGCGTTCCGCCGCCGTGTCGTAGACCAGAACGACGAATAGGGATCATCACCCGTCGGATCGGAGTGGTGTCGAACATCGGCAGGTTCGACTTCGCCCAGAGGACGTCGGTGGGGCCCTCGCAGAAGGCACACGGCCGGTAGCGCGTCGTCGGCCCGATCCGGCGCGAAGAACTCCTTCACCTCCGCGGTCAGCTCGGCCCGGTCCCGGGTCCGCCTGGCGGGGGTGGGTTTCGCGTTCGGATACATTGCGAAGAGGATTTTCCACCAGTCGTAGGCGAGATAATCC